>CALKUW010000222.1 GCA_937996585.1 uncultured Flavobacteriales bacterium | reverse complement strand
GCGCTGCCCGAGCGCATGTGAGGGCCTGGCTCAGGCCAATTTCCGGCGCACCACCTGGTTGCCGAAAGTGAACGTGACCTCTTCCGGAAGCGCGTCCATTTGGATTTGCGTCTCATGGCGCCCCACCGGGCAAGCAAGGGTAGCTTCTCCTCCGCTCCAGGTTACCCGGCAATCGGCTGCGGCGTCGGATTCGATGACCACCAGCAGTCCTTCCCCGCCCTTCCACTCGCACTGGACAACGGAGGCGTAATCCCCCTGTATCCGACCGCGCGAGAGCATGCGCACGAAGCGCTTGTACAGCACAAAGAGCAGCATGGCCATCAGGCCGACGAACAGGACCTGCGAAAGAAGATCGAGCGTATGCATGGGGTCGCTTCAGAGTGCAAAGATGCCACCGATGGCGGTCACGGTGCGGTACCGGTCAAAAACGGCGTCAGCATTCGCCACCACCTCGCGTATGGTCAAGGCGATGTACTTCCCTCCCCCACTCAGCCTGCGTTCCACATGGACCTCCACCGGGAACACGGCAAGGACGGCATCCACCACCTCCGGACGGTTCGGGGCGATGAACTTGAACATGTACTCGGACGGCCAGTCGTGGTGCTCGTCCAGCCGTTTCCGCAAGCCATCCAGATCGGGTTCCTGCATGGTTCGAAGGTACCCCCCAACAAGGGAAAGGGGTGCCCTGTAGAGGCACCCCTTTCGGTCCGACCCCCCGATAAGGGGTGGTGTTCGACTTAACTCGTTTCGATTACTCCGGGCAGTCGGATCCGTAAATCTGGAAGAAGTCAAGGAGGTCGTTGATGTTGATCGTACCATCGCCGTTGAGGTCACCCGGGCAAGGCGGCGTGTATTCGCAGCTGCCGTCGTTGGTGTTGGCGAGCGGGTTGTAGTTCTCGGCCTGCGGGTCCGTGCAGCCTTCCAGCGGCAGGATGCAGCCTGAGTCGAAGTTGGCCGTCGGGTCGTAGTTCAACGCCGTGGGATCGGTGCAGCCCGGGTACAGGCAGGAACCGTCGTCGATGAGGGCAGCATCGTTGTAGTTGGCCGCGGTCGCATCGGTACAGCCTTCCGTCGGGTAGGAACAGAAGCCTTCCACGTTGGCATTCGCATCGTAGTTGTCCGCTGCGGGATCCATGCAACCGAGGAACAGGCAGGAACCGTTGTCCACCAGGGCGGTGTCGTCGTAGTTCACGGCTGCCGCATCGGTACAGCCCTCCTGCGGGTAGGTGCAGTCGCCCTCCACGTTGGCCAACTCGTTGTAGTTGTCCGCGTTGGAATCCAGACAGCCGAGGATGAGGCAGGAACCGTCTTCATCGGAAGCCGCTGCATCGTAGTTCAAGGCCGTCGGGTCCGTGCAACCGGGGACCTCGAGCTCGTCGCAGACGCCGTCACCATCGGTGTCGTTCATGCACGTGATGCCATCGCAGTCGTAGATGTCGGTGTACTCACAGCTTCCATCGTCGTTCAGGGCGCCCTCGTTGTAGTTGCACGCCGTGATGTCGGTGCAGCCACAGGTGCTGTTGCCGATGGGGAAGGTGATGACCATGTCATTGTCACCATTGCCCTCCGGGAAGATCTGGAGGCTGATCTGGCCGCTCAGCGAACCGCTCGTGGTGAACTGTCCGAGGAGGACCTGGAGGTCGTCACCGGCCACTGCGTTCGTCGCGCCGTTCAGGGTGAACCATGCGCCGCCGAAGGCGCCGTCGATGGTGATGTTGCCTCCGGCCTCGAATGGCGCGATCCAGTTCGCCGTCTCGCTTTCCACGGCCGTCACATCGATTTCACCGGCGGCGATGTCAGCAGGACCCGTGAGTCCGATGGTCACATAGCTGTCGTAGGGCAGCTGGGGAGCGATGCCGAAGAGCAGCGGGTTGACGTTCTGTCCCAGCGCACCACCGAAGGGGTTCTGGTAGAAGGACGTCGTCGTGTTGATGTACGTCTCGAGGCCGTCCTCACCGACCACACTGGACAGCACGTCGGTCGGGTTGACCATCGTGACGAACAGCTGGTAGGTCGTCGTGCCGGGCACGCCGTCGACGGCGACCTCTTCGAGCGTGACACTGTAACCATCGATCACCGGGGCGCTGAGGCAGCTGCAGTAGTCGCAGGAACCGTCATCCACATTGGCGGGCTCGAAGTAGTTGCACGCCGTCTCATCGGTACAGCCCTCGATGTCGGCCACCACACAGGAACCGTCGTCCTCGTCGGCGAGCGGGTTGTAGTTCAGGGCCTCGGGGTTGGTACAACCGGCGTAGACACAGGAACCGTCACCGGCCATGGCCTGCGGGTCGTAGTTCAGGGCGGCGGGATCGTCACAGCCGAGCTCGAAGGTCACGTTGATGGACTGCGTCACCTCCGTGCTGTTGCCACAGTCGTCGGTGATGGTGAACGTCCGCGTGGCGGTGTAGCCACCGAGTGCCTGATCCGTGCAGACGTCCACGAAGGTCATGCTCACGGTTCCGCAGGCATCCTCCGCCTCGGGGAATTCGACCGGAATGGTCTGACCGGCAAAGACCTGGTAGCTCGTGTCGGCCGGAGCGGACAGCACCACGGGGGCCGTCGTGTCCGTGAACTCGATGGTCTGCAGGTAGGTGCTGCTGTTGCCACAGCCGTCCTCGGCGGTGAACGTCCGGAGTACGGTGTAGTTGCCGGTGCAGTCGCCTGCCACCGTCTCATCGGAGTAGGTCACCGTCACCGAACCACAGTCGTCGGAAGCCTCGGCTGAAGTAACGGGCAGGGCCTCGCTGCAATCGAGCGCCAGGTCATCCGGCGTAGCGGTAAACGTCGGTGCCGTCGTGTCGAGGAAGGAGATCGTCTGCAGGTGGCTCGTTGCATTACCGCAACCGTCCACCGCCGTGAAGACACGCTCGATGACGCGGCTTCCGTCACAGGGGAAGCTCTCCGTGTCGGCGTAGGTCACCGTCACGCCCGTGCAGGCATCGGTGGCCGTGGCCATCTCCAACGTGTAGTCCGCAGCGCAATCGAGGGTCTGGTCGGCCGGCGTGAAGTCGAAGACCGGGGCCGTCATGTCCTGCAAGGTGATCACCTGTACATCGGAAGTGCTGTTGCCACAGGCATCCGTGACCGTCCAGGTACGCGTGATGATGTTGTTCGTCAAGCAGTTGATCGGGCTCAAAGCAGCGACCGAAGCCGTTCCACCATCCACAATGGAGAGGGTGCTTCCGGCCACCTCGTTCAAGGTGAGGACAATCTCGTTGGCCAGGGTCGTCACCGTCCAATCGGCTGCAGCAGCATCGCTGAGGAGCGTGCCCTGGTCGATTGTGGCGCCGACGATACCGGCACCGGAGATGTTGCTGATGCGCACCTCGATGAAATCATAGCTCTCGGAGCCGATGACATCGGCTACGGACAATCCGATCTGGTTGCCGGTGATGTCCACCTCCAGCGCACCGCGCAGGTTGAGCGGGTTCGACACCTGATCGGCCAGGGTCAATTCCATGCCGCTTCCGATGGTCACCCCATTGGCTTCCAACACACGCGGGAAGGCCGGGAGGTTGTTCAGGCGAAGCTCGACGCGGAGGTCTGCGGTCATGCCCTCGAGCGAGAACACGCCGTCGGTGACCACGTCCGTATAGGATACCGCGGGAGCAGCGTCACAGACGTCCGAGGCATCCGTCACATCGCCCGCGTTGGCCGGGGCCGTGTCGGCAGAGCAGTCGAGGATCGCATCCTCAGGAGCCGTGAAGGTCGGAGCCGTGGTGTCCTCGAAGGTGATGGTCCAATCGTGCGTGGCCGTGTTGCCGCAGGAGTCCGTAGCCGAGAAGGTCCGGATGACCTGGTACTGGCACGCATCCAGGGTCACCTCGTTGTCGGTGTAGGTCACGTCCATGGTTCCGGCGCAGGCGTCCTCTGCCGTCACGCTGGTCGCTGGAATGTCCTCGCCACACTCAAGGGTGAGGTCGGCGGGCAGACCGGCGAAGACCGGGGCATCCTCGTCCACCACCGTCACGCTCTGGACGGCCTGGCTGAAGTTGCCGCAGGCGTCGATGGCCGTGTAGGTTCGGACCAGAGTGTAGTTGTGTGCGCAGGCACCGTCCACTGCCGTCACCTCGAAGGACAAGGTCACGCTGCCGCAGTTGTCGGAAGCCGTGGGCTCCGGGAAGGTGTAGTCGTCAGCGCAGCTGATGGTCGTGTCGGCCGGCATGCCGGAGATGACCGGAGCCGTCGTATCGACAATGGTGTAGGTCGTCGTGGCGGTGTTCACGTTGCCACAAGCATCCTCGGCGTACCACGTGCGCACCAACGTACCGGAGTTTCCGCAGCCGGCGACGGTCATTTCGTCACTGTGGCTGATGGTCACACCATTGCAGTTGTCCACGGCCACGGCCTGGTTGGTCGGCAGGGCATCACCGCACTCGAGCGTGGCGTCAGCCGGCACATTCGTGAAGATCGGGGCCTGTTCGTCCACCACGTGGATCACGTGGGAAACGGTATCGGCATAGCCGAAGTCGTCGGTCACGATGTAGGTACGGATGATGTCGAAGGTCTCACCGCACGGGCCGTCCACGATCTGGTCGTTGTAGGTAAACGTCAGGTCCTGGTCGCAGTTGTCCGTCGCAGCGGGCATCACCACGCTGATGTCGGCGGTGCAGCTCACGTTGAGGTCCTCGGGGGTCTCGGTGAACTGGGGTGCCTCGCTGTCGAACAGGCAGGCATCGTCACAGCCGTAGCCGAACTGCGGGTAGTAGCAGCTGCCGTCGTCGATGATGGCGCTGGCGGAGAAGTTGCACGCCTCGGTATCGGTACAGCCGCACTGGCTTCCACCGAAGGTCAGCGTCACGCGCTCCTGGTTCAGGTTGTTGCCCTCGGGGAACACCTGCACGTAGAACTGTCCGTTGAGTTCGCCGTTCGTGGTCAACTGGGCGAGCAGGACCTTGTGGTCGTCGCCGGCCACACCGTTGCTCACATCGGGGTTGACGAACCAACCGGAACCGATGATGTCATCGATGGTGAAGCCGTTGCCTCCCTCGAAGACGGAGCTCCAGGGATCGGGCTCGGGCAGACCCTGGATGTTGCCCTGTCCGAGGGCACCCACCGGGGCGGCATCGATGCCGATGGTGAACCAGCTGTCGTACTGGATCTCCGGAACGAAGTCATAGAGGATCGGGTTGATGCCGTTCGGGAAGACACCACCGTTCGGGTGCTGGTAGAAGTCACCCGTCGTTTCAACGAAGGTGGGGTTGTCCGTCTGGCCCGTCACCGCGCTCACCTTGTCGGTGGCGTTGGGCGTCGTGATGTAGACGCGGTAGGTCGTATATCCGGCGATGCCGTTCGTGGCGTACTCCTCAATCTCGACGCCGTACTGCGCGAGGTCGGAGGTGTAGCCGGCACAGCTGCAGAAGTCACAGGAGCCATCGTCTTCATCCGCCATGGGGGCATAGTTGCACGCCAAGGGGTCCATACAGCCGCTGAAGTTGCCGTCAAAGGCGTCACAGATGCCATCACCGTCGCTGTCGACCAGGCACTCGCCATCACAGTCGTACTCGGGCTCGGGATAGGTGCAGCTTCCATCGCTCTGGGTGGCTGCTGCATCATAGTTGCACGCGGTGGCATCGGTACAACCGAGGCAGCTCGTGAACTCACAGGAGCCATCGTTGATGCTCGCGGAAGCGTCATAGTTGCAGGCGCTGGCATTCGTGCAGCCCGTGCAGCTCGTGTATTCACAGCTTCCGTCGTCGAAGGTGGCATCAGCATCGAAGTTGCACGCACCGAGGTCGATGCAGCCGAGGGTTTCCTGCTCGTCGCAGATACCGTTGGCGTTGCCGTCATTGATGCAGTCGCCGTTGCAGTCGAGGAACGGTCCGGGCGCATAGGTGCATGAACCGTCGTCGTAGGAGGCGGAAGCATCATAGTTGCAGGCCGTGGCATCGGTACAACCGAAGCAGCTCACATAGTCACAGGAACCGTCATTCTGGGAAGCGGATGCGTCGTAGTTGCACGCTGCGGCGTCCGTACAGCCGTAGCAGCTTGTGAGGTCACAGGAACCATCATCGAACGTGGCGAGGGCATCGTAGTTGCAGGCCGAGACGTTGGTGCAACCGCTCACCTCAACCTCGTCGCACAGGCCGTTGGCGTTGGCGTCGGTGAGGCAGTCTCCCATGCAGTCCACATAGTCTACGCCGTAGATGTCCTCAGGGTAGAGGCAGGTCACCGGAATGGTAGCGTCCGCATCGTAATTGCAGGCCAGCTCCTCGGTACAACCGGCACAGGAGGAGAACTCACAGTCGTTCTCAGTGTCGCCGAAGTTGCAGGCGAAGGGCAGTTCGCAACCGACGAACTCGACCATCGGGGATCCACCACCGTAGGTACATCCGTAGGTAAGGAAGTCAGCCACACCGGGCTCGTAGTTGTCGGCGGCGGGGTCACCACAGCAGCTGTAGAAGTCGCAGGCGCTGTCGTCCTGGATCGTGGCCGCAGGGTCATAGTTGCAAGCGAATGTGATCATGCAGCCGGCGCAAGACGCGAACTCACACGTCATGTCATCCACGTTGGCGTTGATGTCGAAGTTGCAGGCCAAGGGGTTGGTGCAGCCTTCGAACTCACAGCTTCCGTCGCTGAAGTCAGCCGTAGCATCGTAGTTGGATGCCGTCGGGTCGAGACAGCCACCGAAGAGACAGGATCCGTCGTCGATGGTCGCGGTGGCGTCGTAGTTGACTGCTCCGGCGTCCATACAGCCACGGCACGAGAAGAACTCACAGGATCCGTCGTTCAGGGTCGCCGTGGCGTCGTAGTTGCAAGCCAGGCTGTTCGTGCAACCGGCGCAGGACGTCAGGTCACAGGAACCGTCATCAAAGTTGGCACCAGAGGTAAAGTTGCACGCCAGCGGATTGGTACATCCGGCGAACAGGCAGGAGCCATCGTTGAAGTCGGCCGTAGCGTCATAGTTGGTGGCAGAAGGATTGGTGCAACCTCCGTAGAGGCAGGATCCGTCGTCGAGCAGGGCAGCGTCGTCGTAGTTGGCGGCACCCGAATCGGTACAGCCGTAACAATCGAACGTGCAGCTGCCGTCATTCTCCGTCGCAGCGCTGTCGTAGTTACAGGCATTGGGGAGGTTGCAGCCCTGGACCTCATTGAGGTCGCAGATGCCGTCGAAGTCGGCGTCGCTGATGCAGGTGCCGTCGCACTCGTAACCGTAATCGGCATACCAGCAGCTTCCGTCATCATCGGTGGCCTCCTCGGCGTAGTTGCAGGCCGTATCGTCCATGCAACCGGGCACCTCATCCTCGTCACAGACACCGTCACCATCGCTGTCGTTCAGGCAGTTGCCGTCGCAGTCGAAATGGGCCGCACCGTAGAGGTCCTCGGGATAGAGGCAGTTTTCGTTGTCGGTGTAGGCCGTGGAGGGGTCGTAGTTGCAGGCCGTCTCGAGCTGGCATCCGCACTGCGGCTCTCCCCAGCGGAGGGTCTGGAACTGCATGTTCGAGCCATCGCCCTCGGGGAAAACCTGGACGTACAGCTGGCCGCTGAAGACACCGTCCGTGGTGAACTGGCCGAGCAGGACACGGAGGTCATCACCCGCAGCGCCATTGGAAGCACCATTCAGAACAAACCAACCGCCACCGTACTGACCGGTCAGGTCGATGTCGCCGCCGGCTTCGAAGGCGCTGACCCAGGGCTCACCCTCCACGAGGGAGACCTCGCCCTCTCCTGCTGCAGCATCTGCAGCGCTGTTCAGGCCAATGGAAACCCAACTGTCGTAGGCGAGGGCCGGGAAAGCGTCGATCACGGCCTGGTTGATGCCATGGGCGTTCGCGGAACCGAGCACGTCCTGATGGAACGCAGTGCTGGTGCGCACGAAACTGGGGTTGTTCGAATCACCCGTCACGGAGCTCACGAAGTCGGTAGCATTCTCGAGGGTGATGTAGACCTGATAGGTCGTCATGCCGTCGATGCCATCCTCGATCGTGTCGATGTCGAGGTTGTAGGGGCCGGACGGCGGGAAGATGCCGTCGCAGGAGCAGTAGTCGCAGCTGCCATCATCGGCCGTGGCGGCGTCGCTGTAGTTGCAGGCCAGGGCGTCCGTGCAACCGAGCACCTCGAGGACGGTGATCGTCTGGGTGGCCGACGTGCTGTTGCCACAGGCATCCACAGCCGTGAAGGTGCGGTGCACAAGGGAGAAGTCGTTTGCAGAGGCGTCGATTTCGTCGCTGTACAGCACCGTGGCGCTGCTGCAGTTGTCGCTGGCCTCGGCCAGGTCGGCCGGGAGGTCGTCATAGACGCCGACCGTGACATCGGCCGGAACCGAAGTGAAGACCGGGGCAGTCGTGTCCACTACGGAAATCGTCTGCACGTAGGTGCTGCTGTTGCCGCAGGGGTCGGTAGCCGTGAAGGTCCGCAGGATGGTGCTCTCACCGGCGCATTCGCCTTCGAGCACCTCATCGGCCTGGCTGGTGGTCACGCTGCCGCAGTCGTCGGCGGCCACCACGTCGGAAGCGGGAATCGAAGCGTCACAGGACACCGTGGTATCAGCGGGCACCTCCGGGAAGGTCGGGGCCGCATTGTCCTGAACGGTAATGATCTGGAATCCGAGGGCCTCGTTGCCGCAATCGTCGGTGACGTTCCAGCAGCGGGCGATGACCTGTCCGATGCAGGGATCCGTGTTGAACACGTCGGCATCGTTGTAGGTGATCGTGTACCCGTTGCAATCCGTAGCCGTGGTCACTTCACCGAGGCTGGCGGGTGAGAGGTCGTCACCGCAGTTGACCGTCACATCGGACGGGGTAACGAACACCGGGGCGGCGTTGTCCTCGACCGTGATGGTCCAGGTGGCTGAACTGCTGTTGCCTGCACCATCGGTGGCGGTGTACGTCCGGGTCACGGTGCTGAGGCAGCCGTCACCGGAGGTGCTCTCCGTCATGGTGACCGTGGCTTCGGAGCAGTCGTCCGTGGCCGTCACATCAGCCGTGGGAAGGTCGTCGTCGCAGGAAACGGTCACATCAGCCGGGACGTTGTCGAACGTCGGGGCCACCGTATCCACATGGGGTCCGAAGGTGAGCGTCACCATATCACCGAGGCCGTCGCCGATACCGTGCGGAAAAACCTGCACGAGGAACTGGCCGCTGATGTCACCGTCCGTGGTGACCTGGGCGATGAGGACCTTGTTGTCGTCACCCGCGATACCGTTGCTGTTGTCGCTGGTCACGTACCATGCACCTCCGAAGAAGCCGTCGATGGCCAGGTTCTGACCGGCCTCGAATTCGGCGATCCAGCTCTCGGCCTCAGCCGATCCCACTTGCGCCTCGCCGGCCTCCGCGTCGGGCGCCTGGTCGATGCCGATGGTCATCCAGCTGTCGTACTGGAGGGACGGGAAGTCACCGAAGAGAACGGGGTTGATGCCGTTCGGGAAGACCCCACCGAGGGGATCCTGGTAGAAGCTTGTCGTCGTGCTCACGAGGGTGGGCACTTCGGAGTCACCACTGACCGCGCTCACCACGTCATCCGCATTGGGCGTGGTCACATAGAAGCGGTAGGTCGTCATGCCGGGCACGCCGTCCACGGCAACGATTTCCTGCTCCAAGCCATAGCCGGCGAAGTTGCTGCCGAGATCGGCGCAGCAGAAGAAACAGCTGCCGTTGTCATCCGTAGCGGAAGGCTGGTAGTTGCAAGCGGTGTTGTCCGTGCATCCGGCCACCTCCTGGCCATCGCAGACGCCGTCGCCGTCGGTATCGGCGAGGCAGTTGCCCGCACAGTCGACGTGCTCATTGGCGGGGAAAGTACAGAGGGTGTTGTCCGCATCGGTGGCGGTCGCGTCGTAGTTGCAGGCGTCGGTGTCGGTACAACCGACCACTTCGTCGCCATCGCACACACCATCACCGTCA
>CALKUW010000221.1 GCA_937996585.1 uncultured Flavobacteriales bacterium | reverse complement strand
CGGCTCAAGAGCAACTCCGATCTCGTCAAGTACATCCTCCTCCACGACCTCGCTCCGGGAGGAGCCGACCCGACAAAGTCGGACGCATGATGAACGGATAGGAGCATTCCCACCCCTTCCATGGGAACCCTGCCGACAGCGTAGGGCCGATTCCGGTGCGAAATTTAAACCATGCTTGTGCCGACGCCTTCAACCAACATGATGCCCCTCGAATTCAAAGGGGGTACGGCTTGGCTTGTCAGGGCAACAACACTTGAAGCAGATGCTTCCGGGAGGCCCCTTCCATTGCCTGTGGACACGAAGACCTCAGGTTCAGACAAGTCTTCAGAAACACCGCGCATAGGACGCCGAGAGGAGGTGATCCTGTTCGACGCATCGGACGCGTGGGAAATCTGCCGTGAACGTTTCGCCTTGGTGAAGCAGGAGCATCCGGACCAGCCGGTCATCATCCTGCTGGATCCCCAACACGCGGATCTCGATCGGATCCTCGCATTGCCGGCGGACGACTTCCACAGCATGGACAGTCCCGCCACACTGCTGTACAAGCGGATGGAAAGGCTCTCGGTCTCGAAAACCCAATGGACATCCTTCACAGACAACACCCTGCTGGTTGAAGAGGCTGAGGTCTGGCGCACCCTGTTTGAAAAAGCCGGAGCCGGCATGCTCACCGGACGTCCCGGGTCCATGCTTGGAACACGGGACCGTTTTTTCCCATCATGCGAGGCCACCGATGCCGCCGGTTGGAACGATTGCATTCGCCAATGCCTGACCTCCATTGATTGGGAGCTGAACAACAGCATGGCCTCTGAACTACTAGAATTGCCCGAACCTGTGGCCCTCTCCAATGGCTTCATCCATCGGTTGGAGTCCATGAACCCAGAGCAGTTCGCAGCAGACCTCGAACAACTGGGCACTGAGATCAGCACGATCCGGGGTGAATTCGTCCTGACAACCCGTGACGGCGAAGCCAGGAAACTATCCGCTGAATTCAGCATTCCGGATACGTTGGATGACGTGCTCTTGGTCACGTGGATCGACATCACCCAGCGCGTCGACCTCGAGAGGGAACTCCGCGACCATGTCAACCTGCTCGAAAGCCGAGTGGTGGAACGCACCAAGGCCATGCGCCTGGTCAACCATCAATTGCAGGAAGAGGGTAAACAGCGCAAGCGATTGGCCGAACAGGTGCGGGAGAGCCTCGCCCACATCACGCAAGGTGTCATCAGCGCCAAGAAAATCCTCGAAGTCGCCCTCCCGGGCAAGGAAGAGATGCGGGCCCTGTTCCCCAAATCCATGCTCATCGAACGTCCCCGCGACATCATGGGTGGGGACTTCCTGTTCACCGCTGCAAAGGGCAATCGGAAGACGCTGGCCCTCATCGACAGCACCGGACACGGCATTCCCGGTGCGATGGTCTCCCTGATGGGCTCGACCCTCATCAACAGGGCCTATGCCTCGCTGGAAGACCCCAGTCCTGCGGATATCCTGACCCACTTCCACGAAGGCTTCCACGAACGCCTCCAGGTATCCAAGGGCACCACCAACATGTACGGCTTCGATGCCGGATTCCTGACGCTGGACGAATCCACGGGCATCATCGAATTCGCAGGCGCCCGGGGCGACCTCTACCTCGTGCGCAACGGGGAAACGAAGATTTTCCGAGGAACGCGGAGCAGCATCGAACTCAACCATTACGGACAACAGGGAGATGCCCCTCTGGCCTTCGCCGTGCACACCATCGAGCTGCAACCCGGTGACCAATTCTACATGGTGACCGATGGCGTGCGAGACCAGTTCGGCGGGGAATTCAACCGCAAGCTGGGCCGGAAGCGCCTCGCTGATATCCTGGCGGAATACAGTCACCTGGACATCCTTGAGCGCGAGCGCACCATTCAACAGGCCCTGATGATCTGGAAGGGAGCCAACCCTAAGGTGGACGACGCCACGCTCGTCGGCATCGACTACACGTTCAGCTGACGGCTGCGCTGCCGGTTTTGACGCCGGTCTTGATGCCGCGGTCGGCAGCGGCATACATGCGTTCGATGATGTCCACCACCTTGAGCCCTTCCAGGGCGTTGGTTGAGATCTTCCCCCTCCCCTTCAACGTGTCGTAAACGTTCTCGAAGACATAACCGTGGTTGGCCGCACTGCCCTTGTAGTGGCCGTAGTCGTTGGCGGGGTTGGAAGGCGGCAATTCAGGCATCGCGTAATCCCTGACCTCACAGTACTCCACCTCGTTCATGTACTGTCCCCCCACCTTGACGGTGCCGTGCTCCGCGATGATGGTCAATGAACTCTCGAAGTTGGTCTCCGCCACGGCCGTGGAGAACTGGAACGATCCCATGCCTCCCTTCACGAATTCGAAGGTCACCAGACCCGAATCCTCAAAGTCGGTGTTGTGCCCGTGGGCAAAGTCGGCAAACCGTGCATTGAAACGGTGCATGTCGCCGAACAGCCAGTAAACGATGTCGATGAAGTGGCTGAACTGGGTGAAGATGGTCCCGCCGTCGAGGTCGAGGGTCCCCTTCCAGGGAATCTTCCCGTAGTAGCGGTCGTCCCTGTTCCAGAAGCAATTGACCTGCACCATGTGGATGCGACCGAGCCGGCCAGAATCCACGAGCTCCTTGAGCCAGATGCTCGGCGGGCTGAAGCGGTTCTGCATGACGCAGAACACCTGCTTGCCCTTTTCGAGCGCCTTGTGCAGCACAGCTTCTCCATCCACGCGGTTGAGCGCCATGGGCTTCTCGATGATCACATGGTGACCAGCCTCGAGGGCAGCCAGCGCTTGTACTGCGTGCAATCCATTGGGCGAGCATATGCAGACCACGTCCAGATCGGGGTGTGCAGCAAGCATGGCATCCATGTCGCCATGGAAGGCAAAGTCGTCCTGTATGCCCAGCGCATCGGCCGATTGGATGTCACAACCCGCAACCAGGGCGCACCCTTCCTGTCGGCGGATCATCTCCGCGTGGCGCTTGCCGATGTGACCAAGTCCCACGACCGCGAACTTCAGGGGTGCTGTTTCCATGCGCTGCTCTTCTGACCGAAGGACATGGCCATCCTTCTCGGCAAAAGTCGGCAATTCAGGTCATTCCGTTCCGACGGGGAACGCAGCCTTCAGGTATTCGGGCACCTGAAGCATCCGGCTGCCGTACCAACTGAACATCTCCCCATCGACGAGCCTCGCGGACAACCCCTCACATTCGGCACGGTGGGCCTCCTTGAACGGGAAGGGCTCAGAGGGCAAGAGTACTTCTTCCAAGCCTTCGGCGACCAGGGCGTCCATGGGCAATTCGGGGTAGCGGGGCGCATCCGGCCATGGGGACCACCCCCACCACCGGAGCACGTCCTGTATGTAGGCATCCGATCCGGCCCACATCCAGGGATTGCGCCATACCGCATAGGCCACATGGGGGCGCATCGGAGCGAAATCCACCCTGGCCGCCTGCCAACACGCGCGCACCTCCTCCTCCATGCGCTCACCCGCTTCTCCACACCCGACGAGGCGGCCCAACTCGGCGAGGAGGCTGAAGGCCCGATTCACCGTGCGTACATCGCAGACCCAGCACGGTACCCCCGCTATCTCCAGTGCCATCACGTCCTGCGCCTCGTTCTCCTCGAGGTTGGCAATGACGAGATCGGGCTGCAAATCCATGATGGCCGCCACATTGACGCCCTTCGTGCCGCCGATCCGCGTGCGCTCACGGCGCAGGTGGTCGGGGTGGATGCAGAACTTGGTCACGCCCACGATCCTGTTCTCCGCACCGAGGTCGACCAACGTCTCCGTCAGGGATGGCACAAGACTGACGATGCGGGCGGGCGCACTTTCGAGCTCAATGGGGAATCCCCTGTCATCCACTGCCACCATGAGCTGACAAAGATGCACCCTACGGCAGGGATGGACGGCACCCTTGTCATCCCCGACAACCGGGAACCGACATCCTGTCAGGCATGACAGGGACAAATCCGATTGGCACCGCTTTTGTCCATAGCCCGGCGAGCCGCAAGGCCCATTGAATAGTCAACCCAACAAATTCCACATATGAGCAAGATCATCGGCATCGACCTTGGAACCACCAACTCCTGCGTCGCCGTCATGGAGGGCAACGAGCCCGTCGTCATCAACAACAGCGAAGGCAAGCGCACGACGCCTTCCATCGTGGCCTTCGTCCAGGACGGAGAGCGCAAGGTCGGCGACCCGGCCAAGCGCCAGGCCATCACCAACCCCACCAAGACCATCTACTCCGTGAAGCGCTTCATGGGCCAGATGTTCAAGGAAGTCGGCAAGGAGGCCGACCGCGTCCCCTACGATGTGGTGGAGGCCGACGGTGGCACCGCCCGGATCAAAATCGACGACCGCAACTACAGCCCGCAGGAGATCAGCGCGATGATCCTGCAGAAAATGAAGAAGACCGCCGAGGACTACCTCGGATCGGAGGTGACCGGTGCGGTCATCACGGTGCCGGCCTACTTCAACGACAGCCAGCGCCAGGCCACCAAGGAGGCCGGCGAAATCGCCGGACTGGAGGTGAAGCGCATCATCAACGAGCCCACCGCTGCCGCCCTCGCCTATGGCCTAGACAAGAAGAACGTCGACCAGAAAATCGTGGTGTTCGACCTCGGAGGTGGTACGCACGACGTGAGCATCCTCGAACTGGGAGACGGCGTCTTCGAAGTGCTGTCCACGGACGGTGACACCCACCTCGGTGGCGACGACTTCGACCAGATCATCATCGACTGGCTCGTCGA
>CALKUW010000220.1 GCA_937996585.1 uncultured Flavobacteriales bacterium | reverse complement strand
CTCCGCCTATGTCGGGGCGTTGGGCGTTTCGCTCGGTACGATGGTGGCCAACCTCAGTGCGCACAAGCGGGGATGGGATGACCGTTGGGAGGTCTTCAGCGAAGTGGCTGAGCGCGGTATGGCCATCCAGGCCCGGCTGCTTGCCCTTGTCGATGAGGATACGGCGGCGTTTGACGCCATCATGGCGGCCTTCGGCATGCCCAAGGGCAACGATGCTCAAAAGGCGGAACGCCAGGCGGCGATTCAGGCGGCGACCTTGGGGGCGATGAAGACCCCGCTCGAAGTGGCGGAACTGGCCCTCCAATCCATGGACGTCATGGCGGATATGGCCGACCGCGGCAATCCGAACAGCGTGACCGACGCGGGTGTGGGCGCCCTGTGCGCCCGCACGGCGGTGCTCGGGGCCGTGATGAACGTTCGGGTGAACGCCAATGACCTGAAGGACCGCAAGACGGCCGATGCCATGCTGGCCCGCTGTGCGGAGCTCGAACAGGAGGCAGAAAGCAAGGAGCGTTCCGTCAGGGATCGGGTGGCCGCGGTGCTGGCCGGCTGAAGGCCGGACTCAGTCCTCGGTTTCTTCTTCCTCCGCGGCAATGGCGCGGTTGAGGGCCTTGACCAGGTGCTCGACGCGCTTGGCATCCACCGGATAGAGCTCTCCTTCGAACCACCTTCCCTCGTGGGCCACACCGGCGCTGTGCCGGGCTGAAGCCCTGAAGCAGGAGAGGCCTGCCGTCCACATGCGCCCTGCGCCACTGGGCAGTACGGCGCCCGATGCGAAGATGTCGAAATCCGCGCCCGCCTGCCATTCCACGAGTTTTTCGTGGCCCTTGATGGCGTTGCCCGCGCCGGCACTGCTGGCGAGTGCGGCAATGGGGAGCCCTTTCAGTTTTTCGAAGTCCTGATCGGGCCGCTTGACGCTGTCGAGGGCCCGGCTGACCATGATGCGCCTCCCGCCTAACCGCTGTATCGCCGTTTCGATGAGGTCGATGTCGAGGTTCAATTGACCGTCCAATCCTCCGATGAGGACCTGCTGGGCGCCCTGGTCCAGCGCCCATTCAGCATCGTGCAGGATGATTTCGCGCTCGGAAGCGCTGTAGACAAGGTGCCCTTCCCGGGGGCGAAGCGCCACGATGACGGGCAATTCCGTGGCGGCGATGCAAGCCCGGATCGTGCCGGGAGAAGGGGTCACGCCGCCCGTGGTGTAGCATCCCGACAATTCGATGCGCGTGGCGCCACCGCGCTGGGCGCGGGAGACATCGCCGGGTGTGCTGCAGATGATCTGAAGATCGTAGGGAGCGTCCATTCAGTACGGCAAGATACGATGGCCGGGGTCCGTAAACGGCGAAGCCGGCTGTCGGGCCGGCTTCGCAGTGGGGTTTGGGTCGCCTTACTTGGCGGATTGGAAGGAGCGCTTCTCCTTGATGCGGGCGCTCTTTCCGGTGAGGCCACGCAGGTAGTAGATGCGGGCGCGGCGCACCTTACCCACCTTCATCACCTCGATGCCTTCGAGGAAGGGGCTGGCGATGGGGAAGACCCGCTCGACACCGACACCGGAAGCCATCTTGCGCACCGTGAAGGTGGCCGTGGGGCCTTCGCCGCGGCGCTGGATGACCGTGCCCTGGAAAACCTGGGTACGCTCCTTCGAGCCCTCCTTGATCTTGTAGCTGACCTTGATGGTGTCACCAGCCTTGAACTCGGGCCAATCCTGAACGGGAACGAGCTGCTGGGAGATTTGACGAAGACGATCCATGACGATGGGAGTGTGGGTGTCCGAATTAACGGGGTGCAATATTACGAAACTTCAAGCCTCGTCCAACAGGTCGGGGCGAAGTCGTTTTGTGCGTTCCATTGCCTGTTCCATCCTCCACTGGTCGATTTCCGCATGGTGGCCTCCGAGGAGGACCTCCGGTACGGTGTGACCGTTCCATTCTGCGGGCCGCGTGTAGACCGGAGGCGCGAGCAGTCCATCCTGGAAACTGTCGGTCAGGGCACTTTCCCCATCTCCAATGGCGCCCGGGACGAGGCGGACGATGGCGTCGGCCAGGACCGCAGCGGCCAATTCGCCTCCACTCAGCACGTAGTCCCCGATGCTGAGTTCGAGGGTGATCACGTGGTCGCGGATGCGCTGGTCGATGCCTTTGTAGTGGCCACACAACATCAGCAGGTTGCCGGACAGGCTCAGTTGGTTGACCCGGGACTGACCCAGGCGCTCTCCGTCCGGCGTGAGGTAGATGACCTCGTCGTAGTCGCGTTGGGACTTCAGGTCGGCAATGGCGTCGACGATGGGCTGGATGGCCATGACCATGCCGGCGCCCCCGCCAAACGGGGTGTCGTCGATTTTTCCGTGCTTGTCGGTGGTCCACTTGCGGATGTCGTGGACCTCGACCTCCACGACCCCGGCCTTCCGGGCGCGCCCCACGATGCTTTCGCTGAAGGGGCCCTGGAGCAGGTCGGGAACGGCGGAGAGGATGTCGATGCGCATCGGATCAGTACTGTGGATGGGCGGGCGCGTTGTCGAGGATTTCTTCGATGCGGGCCATGACGTCTTCCGTCAGCAATGGAATGACCGCGGGTGCGCCGAGGTTCTCTTCGAGTTGCTCGGGCTTGGAGGCACCGAGGAGGACCGTGGAGACGTCGGGGTTCTTGAGGCACCAAGCGATGGCCAGCTTGGGCAGGGTCGTGCCGAGGTCCCCGGCGAGGTCGCCCAGGCGCTCCACCTTCGCCAGGTTCTTTTCGTTGAGCACGATGTCGGCCAGCCAGCTGAGTTCATCGCGCTTCAGGCGCACATCGGCGCCGGCGCCCCGGTTGTACTTGCCGGTCAGCAGGCCGGAGGCGAGCGGGCTCCAGATGGTGGTGCCCAGGCCCACCGTGCGGTAAACGTCTTGGAATTCGGCCTCCACCTTGCGGCGCACGAACATGTTGTACTGGGGCTGCTCCATCACCGGGCCGATGAGGTTGTGTCGCTCGGCAATGCGGTGGGCATCCATGATCTCTGCAGCGCTCCATTCGCTCGTGCCCCAGTAGAGGACCTTGCCCTGTTGGATCAGTTGGTGCATCGTCCAGACCGTCTCCTCCATCGGGGTCTGCTTGTCTGGTCGATGGCAGAAGTAGAGGTCGAGGTAGTCCACCCGCAAGCGCTTGAGCGCGTCGTGGCAGGCCTCGACCACGTGCTTGCGGTGGAGACCGCGCTGGGTCGGCAGCTTGCCGCCGGCACCGAAGAACACCTTGGAGGATACGCACCAGGTGTCGCGTGGCCAGTCGCGCTGGGCGAGGAGTCGTCCCATGACTTCTTCCGAAGCGCCGTCGGCGTAGGTCTCCGCATTGTCGAAGAAGTTGATGCCGGCATCGTAGGCCATGTCGAGCAAGCGGCCGCTTGTGCCGTCCTCGATTTGGTTGCCGAATGTGATCCAGCTTCCAAAGGACAATTCGGACAATTGGAGGCCACTGCGCCCCAGCCTGCGGTATTCCATGCTGCGAAGTTAGCGGGGGTGGGGGTGTCGCGAACCTCGCCCTGCCTTTCGTTGTAATTTCATCGCACCGGCAATGCTCCGGTGACCAATCCCCACCTCCATGGAGCATTCGACCTACGCGTCCGCCGTGGCGCGCCCCTTTGAAGTCTACAACAGCATTTTCCTGACCCTGCCGCTGGACGGCATCCGGGGGACGGGACTGCGCGTGCCGCTGTTTGCGGAGGCCTGCCGGGAGGGCCTGACGGCCGGGAGATCGCCTATGGCGCTTTTGGCTGAGCACCTGGGAGAGGGCAGCCCCGCTGACGAGGAGGTGGTAGAACTCCTGTTCCGCTATGTGCAGTACATCGAGCGCCAGGTGGTGCTCGTGGATGCGCTGGAAGATGCCCGCTACGATCGGTTGAATGACCTCGAAGGCGCTGAATCGTTGGCCGGCATCCTTCCGAGGATTGCCCGGCGCGGCCTTCAGGATACGCTGACCAAGGCATTGGAAGGCCAGCATGTGCGCGTCGTGTTGACTGCACATCCTACGCAGTTCTACCCGGGGACAGCACTCGGAATCATCACGGACCTGACCGAACGCATCGAGGCGGGCGATCTGGAGAGTGCACACAACCTCCTGCATCAGCTGGGGTTGACGCCTTTCTTCCAGGCCAAGAAACCCACACCTTATGAGGAAGCCGTGCGCCAGAGCTGGTACCTCGAGCATGTATTCTTCGAGGCGATGCCTCGGCTGGCACTGCGTGTGGCAGCATCGACCGGCGTTTCTCTCGAGACTGCGGCCGGTCTGTTCTCCGTAGGATTCTGGCCGGGTGGTGACCGGGATGGCAATCCTTATGTGGATGCCGGAACGACCCTGCGTGTGGCCCGTAGGTTGCGTCTGACCCTGTTGCGCTGTTACCGGCGTTCCTTCCGCCAGCTGCGCCGGCGCATCACCTTCAAAGGGCTGGACCTGGAACTCGACGCACTGCAGTCCTTGGTGGAGGAGGCCATCTTGTCCATCGACTCCTTGGTCTTTGACGACGAGGCTGTGCTGGAGGGGCTGGATCGCATCGAGGCACAGGTGCGGCGGGATTTCGGTGGTCTGCATGCGGAGGACATCGCCCGATTGCGTGTGGCCATCCTGATGTTCGGTCGGCATTTCGCGGCCATCGACATCCGACAGGACAGCCGCGTCCTGCGCCGGTCTGCTGACGCATTGGGCCTTCCTGGTGACATCGCC
>CALKUW010000219.1 GCA_937996585.1 uncultured Flavobacteriales bacterium | reverse complement strand
GGAGTCGGGATCCGACATCAATTGGGTCGCGCGCGGCGAAGGTTCATACGACCAGTATTTCGACCTCACGGAAAGCACGCCTGAATCCGCCGTCCTGACCAACCGGGGCAACGGCCCCCTGCGCGAGCTCACTTACCGCATCGACGGCTACCTCCTCGACGTGCAGGCACGGTTCGAGGATGCCCGGGGAGAAGTCGGCTTCCAATGGCAGGCCGATGGACGCCACAACGAGAAAGGGTTGACCTGGGAGCGCCAGCGGAGCAGCATCTACTTCCGCGAGCAGGACCGCGGACGCGATTACCTCTACGAGGGACGGGACGACGAGACGGAGATTGAGGATCCGGTCGAGTGGGTCGCCTTCAAACAGAACTACTTCTCCGCCATTGTTGGTACATCGGAAGGCTTCAATTCCGGAAAGCTCCGAAGCATGCCACCAGTGGACGAGCAGGACACCACGATCAACATGCGCTTCGGCATGGACGTGACCCTGCCGACGACGGACATCGATGGCCGAGAGGTGGCCGATCTGCGGTTCTACTTCGGCCCCAACGACGCTTCCATCCTCAAGACCACAGGCTGGGGCGAAATCGGTAGGGTCATTGATTTCGGGTGGTGGATCTTCGGGTGGATCAACCGGAACGTGATCTTCCCGATCTACGCCTTCCTCGCCCAATACATCGGCTCGGCAGGCCTGATCGTCCTCATCCTGACCCTCCTCATCAAGAGTGTCCTCTTCCCCATCACCTGGAAGAACTACGTGAGCTCCGCCAAGATGCGGATCCTGAAGCCCGACATGGAGGCCATCAACGCCAAGTATCCCGACCAGGAGGACGCCATGCAGCGGCAGCAGGAAACCATGAAGCTGTACCGCGACAGTGGCGTAAACCCATTGGCGGGCTGCATTCCCCAGTTGATACAGGCGCCCCTGCTGTACGCCATGTTCCGGTTCTTCCCGGCCAACATCGAATTGAGGGGCAAGTCCTTCCTGTGGGCCGATGACCTGGCCGCCTACGACAGCATCCTCGACCTGCCCTTCGAAATCCCGTTTTACGGAGCCCACGTCTCAGGATTCACCCTGCTCATGGCAGGTTCCATGTTCTTCTACATGAACCAGACCATGTCCCAGCAGGCAGCTCCGACCCAACCGGGCATGCCGGACATGCGCATCATGATGAAGATCATGCCGGTCTTCATGCTCTTTTTCTTCAACGCATACGCCAGCGGACTCAGCCTGTACTATTTCATCGCCAACGTCATCACGCTGGGCCAGGTCACAGCCGTCAAGAAGTTCTTCATCGACGAGGACAAGATCCGGGAGAAGATCAAGGCCAACCAATCCCGCCCCAAGGAGGAAAAAAAGAAAGGCGGTTTTGCGGAACGGCTTGAAGCCATGCAGAAGGAACAGCAGAAACGGGCCGATGAGATGCGCAAGCAACGCGACCAGGCCCGCAAGTCCCGCAACCAGAAGCGCAAGAAGTGAAGGCCCTGCTTGCTTCCTCCCTTCTCGTTGCCACTGTTTTGATGGGATGCGGCGGAAGCCGGTCCTACCTGAAAACGAAGGAAGGCCCTGTCCTGTATTACGAACGCAGCATGTGCTTCGGCCCCTGCCCTGCCTTCAGACTGGAGGTCGACCCCGATGGAAAAGCGCGGTTCAATGGTCGGGCCAACGTTGCACCCATGGGCCAGCACGAAGGGACATGGCCCCTTGAATGGTTGGAAAACCTGGCGGAAGAGGCACACGCCGTTGGTTTTGCAGACAAGGCCGGGACTTATGACAACCCCTTGATCATGGACCTGCCCTCCACCCGGGTCACCTTTGGCCCCCACCGCATCCTGGACCGGGTCAACGGTCCTGACCTGGGGCAGTTCTATGCCATCATCGACAGCCTGATCGCCACCACGGAATGGGCCCCCGCCGAGCAGCCTTGACGGGCCGTGCGGCATCGCATCCTTTCTCCCCCTATTTTCGCGCTCCCCACTCCACCGGAGTTGGGGACCGACCATCGATGAACAACACCATGAAGCAACGTTTCTTCCTGCTGCTCTTCGCGGCATTCCAACTGTTCGCCACCACCGCCCGCGCAGACGAGGGCATGTGGCTCCTCCACATGCTCCAGCGCATCAACGAAGCCGAGATGCAGGAGATGGGACTCAACCTCAGCGCCGAGGACATCTACTCCCTCAATCAGGCCTGCCTGAAAGACGCCGTCATCACCCTGAACGGTGGAAGCTGTACCGCCGAGCTCATTTCCGGCCAGGGCCTCGTCCTCACCAACCACCACTGCGCCTACGGTGCCATCCAGGGCTTCAGCACGGTCGAGGATGACATCCTGACCAACGGATTCTGGGCCATGTCCTTCGAAGAGGAAAAGCCCATCCCCGATTTCAGCGTGACCTTCCTGCAGCGCATCGAGGATGTCACCGAACGCGTCCTCGCGGATGTGACCGCCGACATGGATGAGGGCACACGGGAGCAGACCATCCAAGGCGTCATCGCCCAGATCGAGGAGGAGGAGCGCGGCATCAACCCCGACTTCCGCCCCCAGGTCAAGAGCTTCTACCACGGCAACGAATTCTACCTCTTCTCCTACCGCGACTACACCGACATCCGCCTGGTCGGCAACCCGCCGGAGAGCATCGGCAAATTCGGCGGTGACACCGACAACTGGATGTGGCCCCGCCACACCGGTGACTTCTCCCTGCTCCGCATTTACGCGGACGGAGACAACAACCCGGCAGACTACAGCGAGGACAATGTACCCTATCAGCCCAAGCGCCACCTCAAGGTCAGCCTCGACGGCGTCCAGAATGGCGATTTCACCATGATCATGGGCTACCCCGGCAGCACGGACCGCTTCCTCAGCAGCCGCGGCATCCAGCAGGCCCTCGACCTCTACAACCCCAGTGTCGTGGAGGTGCGCGACCTCAAGTTGCAGACCATGAAGAAGCACATGGATGCCGACCCCGCCGTCCGCATCCAGTATGCCGCCAAGTACGCGCAGACCGCAAACTATTGGAAGTACTACATCGGTCAATCCAAGGGCCTGCGTGCGCTGGACGTCTACGGCAAGAAGAAGGCCCTGGAGAATGAGTTCACCGCTTGGATGGGCAGCTCGCCCGAACTGAAGAAGGAATACGGTGCCGCCCTCGGACTGCTCGAGACCTACTACGCCAACACCGACGCCACCGTCAAGGGGCAGGTTTACTCCCTGGAAGCAGGCCTGATCGGGTGTGACCTGATGTTGTTCGCCTTCCGCGTGGGCATGGCCGCACAGGGCCTGTTCAGCGAAGATGCCGACCGTGCTGCCGGAGCCGCCGCCAGCCTGCGGGGCCGGGCTGCAGACTTCTTCAAGGACTACGACCTGGAGACGGACCGCGACCTGTTCATCAACTTGATGACCAAGTACATGAACGACATTGCCCCCGACCAGCAGCCCGGATTCTTCGGGACGGTTCGGGACAAGTACAAAGGGGACTTCACCCGCTACGCCGACAAGATGTACCCGAAGAGCTTCCTGACTGATCCGGAGCGCTTCGAAGCCTTCATCAGTGACCCCAGCGAAAAGGTGCTCGAGAAGGACCTCGCCGTGGCCGCAGCCATGAGCCTCATCGAGACCTACCGCGGCTACTTCGCCTCTCCCGAGCAAAGCAAATTCGACAAGGGCTACCGCCTGTTGACCGCGGGCCTGCGCGCGATGAACCCCGACAAGATGTGGTACCCGGACGCCAACTCCACCATGCGCCTGTCCTATGGCCAAGTGGGCGATTACGACCCTGCTGACGCCGTCCACTACGACTTCGTCACCACCGCCAACGGCATCCTGCAGAAGAAGGACAACACCAACCCGGAGTTCGTCGTCGACCCCACCCTTGAATCCCTGATCCGCAACCAGGACTACGGGCGCTACGCCGATGCCAACGGAGACCTCGTCCTGTGCTTCATCTCCGGCAATGACATCACCGGAGGTAACTCCGGCAGTCCGGTACTCAACGGAAACGGTGACCTCATCGGCCTCGCCTTCGACGGCAACTGGGAGGCCATGAGCGGCGACATCGCTTTCGAACCGGAGCTCCAACGCACCATCAGCGTGGACATCCGCTACGTGATGTGGGTAATCGACAAGATGGCCGGCGCCCAGAACCTCATCGACGAGATCGACTTCGTGACGACACCGGTCGATGCGCCTGCCGCAGAGGCCGGGTCCACAGAGGAAGGCCGCTGATTGAAAGCCAACCCTGCAATGAAAAGCCCCTCCGTCTTGGAGGGGCTTTTTCATGCGCCGACATTCGGGAGCACTTCCTCAAGGCGGGCAAAATTCAAACGGCATTGCGTCCGGCGTTGATGATGCCGAACATGGTGCGCACCACGAGCTTTTCCAGCACAGCGCGATCGGCGGGTGGCTTACCCTGGCCATCGAGCCATTGCAAGGCGGCCTGTTGGATCACCAGCAGCGGCAGGATGATGGATTCCCGCAGGTCGATGGACTCAGCGATCGCCGGCGACCGTTCCATCAATTCGGACTGTCCTGAGATGCGCAGGATGAGCGTCCGGGAAAGTTCGAATTCCGCCTTGACCGTGCGCCACAGGTCTCCGAAACGCGCATCCGACGCAAGGTGGGCGGTCAGTGCGAAGTTGCACTTGCGCATGCTCTGCATGCTGTTCTCCAGCAACGCGGCAAACAACGGCTGGTTGCGGTACAGCTCTGCAGCTTCATCCAGCCTGCCTTCTTTCTCCAGTGCCGCCAGGGCCGTGCCGATGCCGAAGAAGCCCGGAACATTCTGCTT
>CALKUW010000218.1 GCA_937996585.1 uncultured Flavobacteriales bacterium | reverse complement strand
CTCCACGACGTGGTCCACCCAGCCTTGCTCGTGGCGCTTCCAGGCGGCCGCGGGATCGACTTCGGCCGTGACGGAGACGACACCAGCGATGTTGCCCGCCTTGGGCTGGGCGCCGGACATGCCGCCGAGGCCGGCGGTGACAAACAGCTTGCCGGCGAGGGACGGGTTGTCCGGGTCGAGGCGCCGCCCGGCATTCAGGACGGTGATGGTCGTGCCGTGCACGATGCCCTGCGGGCCGATGTACATGTACGATCCGGCGGTCATCTGGCCGTACTGGCTGACGCCAAGGGCGTTCATGCGCTCGTAATCGTCGCCACCACTGTAGTTCGGAATGACCATGCCATTGGTCACCACCACGCGCGGCGCGCCCTTGTGTGAGGGAAACAAGCCGAGCGGATGGCCGCTGTACATGACGAGGGTTTGCTCCTCGGTCATTTCGCTCAGGTAGTGCATGACCAGGCGGTACTGCGCCCAGTTCTGGAAGACGGCCCCGTTGCCGCCGTAGGTGATGAGCTCCTCGGGGTGCTGGGCCACGGCCGGATCCAGGTTGTTCTGGATCATGAGCATGATGGCGGCGGCTTGGGGGGTTTTCGCCGGGTAGTGGTCGATGGGCCGGGCGTGCATCGCGTAGTCCGGCATGAACCGGTACATGTAGATGCGGCCATAGGTGCGGAGCTCGTCGGCGAACTCCGGGGCCAGCGTGGCGTGGTGCTCCTCAGGGAAGTAGCGGAGGGCATTGGCCAAGGCGAGCTCCTTTTGCTTGGGCGTGAGGATGTCCTTCCTTACGGGTGCGTGCGGCACGTCCGCAGTGCGCCGCCGTGCAGCGGGCAGGATGGCGGGCAGGCCCTCTGCAATGGCGGCCTGGAAGTCGGCCAGGGTCAAGGCGGGCGTGGCGGTGGTGTTCATCTCAGATGCCTTTGGGGTTGCGGACGCGCCCGGTGCCCTTGTCGTATCCGTAGGGGCAGTGCTTGCATCCGCTGGTGCAACAGTAGCCGCGTTTGCGGTGGTATTGTTCTGTGAAGACAAGAAATCCCTCCGGAGATGTGTAGGTGTCGCCGGGTTCAATGGGGATTTTCTTGGCATTGTTCACATCCCCGAAAGTACGACCGGCGGGAGGTTCAAGTCCGTAGGTGTCGCCGGCGCACGCGGGGGGGAATGCGACAAAGCAATTCGTAGGGAATGGTTCCGGTGGCCTCGGCCAGCTGTTCGATGGGGGCGCTGTCACCGAAGATTTCGACCGGATCACCGACGTTGACGTCCATTCCCGTCACGTCGATCATGCAGCCGTCCATGCATACTGGACCTGCGGTGGGGCTCGCCTTCCCGCCGGCATGAAGGGTTGCGGCCCCCATGCCCGCGTTGCGCGGCAGTCCGTCGGCGTACCCGACCGGCAGGGTGGCGATGGTCCGGTCGTGTTCGGCCACGTCCCTGGCACCATAGCCGACGGGCGCTCCGGCAGGAACGCGGTGGATGTGGCTGATGCGGGTGTGGAACCGCCCCACGGGCTTCAACCCCGCCAATTGACCGGATGAATCGATGCCGTACAGTCCGATGCCGATGCGCACCATGTCCAGTCGGGCTTCGGGGAACCGCGCGGCACCGGCAGTATTGGCGATGTGCCGCATGAACACCGGCCGCTCGTTTGTTCCTTCGGCTTCCATCCAGCCGGATTCAATGGCCCCACAGGCGCGGGTGTAAACCTCCAATTGTTGCCGGGTGTGGCTGTCGGCCGATGGGTCGTCGGCGGCGGAAAGGTGGCTGTATACGCTGATGATGGGGATGCCCAGGCCCGCACAAAGCCTGCCGGCTTCCTTCCAGTCTTCCGCGCCGATTCCAAGGCGGTGCATGCCCGTTTCGACCTTGAGGTGCACGCCCCTTCCGGAGGCTGCGACATTTTGCGAGGCAGCGCGGCACCAGAGCTCCAGGTGGGCGACGTTGTGGATTTCCGGCTCGAGGTTCCATTGGATGAGGTCCGGATACCGCTGGGGCTCGGCGTTGAGCACGAGGATGGGGCATTGGACCCCCTTTTTCCTGAGTTGGATGCCTTCCTCTGCAAAGGCGACGGCGAGCCGATCGATGCCGAGCCGGTCCAATTCGACGGCGACGGATTCACCTGCCCCGTAGGCGAAAGCCTTGACCATGCCCATGATGGGGCAGCGGAACGTGTCCCGGTAAACCTGAAGGTTGTGGGACAGACGCCCCAGGTCCAGGTCGAGCACGGTGGTGTGTGGGTTGGCTTCCAACGCTTTCGCCACGCGCTCGAAGGCAAAGGGTCGGGCGCCCTTGACGAGGACATTCCAGCCTTCAAGACCATCGAGTTCGGCGCTGTCCAGCAAGGCTTCCGTCGCATCAAAGTGGCGGTAGGCATCGTTGGGCACGCCGGGAAGGCCCTGCTTGAAATGGGAGCCGACGCCGATCCAACGGTCGACTTGGTGCCGGGAAAGGACGGCGGCGAGCCGGTCCATCTGGTCGCGATCACCGGTGTCGAAGGGGATGAGGTCCGACATGACCACCGCGGATTTGCCTTTGCCGGGCAGGCGACCCAATGTGTCCAGGGCCGTGGCGAGGCCGTCGAGGTCGTGGTTCCAGGTGTCGTTGATGATGGTGCCACCCCCTTGGCCGGCGAGGTGTTCGAGACGCATGCCCACCGGCTGCAGTTGGCCGATGCGCTCGGCGACGGTGTCGGGCGGTGTTCCGAGCTCCAGCATGAGGAGGCCGGCCGTGAGGGCGTTGGCCGTGCTGGCACCGTCGGAGAAGGGAAGCGACCATGAAAGCGGGGTACCGCGCCACTGGCCGGTCATCCGCTGCGCTCCATCGGTGGCTTCGATTTTGTCGATGGACAGGGCCGGAGGATGGGGAAGGTCTGGGTGAATGGAATCCGGCAAGGTCCAATACGCACTGATGTGTTCCAGCCTCCTTTGGCGCAGGGCCTGGCAGATTTCGGGTGAATGGGTGCCCAGGATGAGTGTCTTGCAACCAGCGAACAGGGCGGTCTTCTCGAGGGCCTTGGTCATCCTGTCGGGGAAATGCGCCTCGTGGGCATCGCCAAAGTGGGTCATCACGCCGACCTCGGGTTGAATCATATCCGTCAGGCGCGCCATTTCACCCGGCTCGGAAATGCCTGCTTCAACGAGGTGGACATCGGCATCGGGGTCCAGGCCCCATAGGGCGAGTGGGACGCCGAGCTGGCTGTTCCAGCTGCCGGGACTGCGCGAGACGCGTTGGTCGGACCCAGCCAAGGTGAAGGCCCATTCCTTGACGGTGGTCTTGCCGTTGGAGCCCGTGATGCCCACGACTGTGCCGGGTAGGTGTTGCCGCGCGAGCGTGCCGATGGCTTGAAGGGCAGCGAGCGTGTCAGGGACACGGAGGACGTGCCCCTCCGGGTCGTCGCCCGGCCAGTCATTGGCGAGTATGAAACCGCCCACGCCCCGCTCTGCC
>CALKUW010000217.1 GCA_937996585.1 uncultured Flavobacteriales bacterium | reverse complement strand
TCAGGTGCATGGCTGCCGAGTCAAAGGCGTCCACTTCGATGCGTTCCAACTTCTCCAGCTTTCGAATCAGGGTTTGGGCAAAGGCGGCCTTGTTCTTCTTCGCGCGGAACTTGTTGATGAGCTCCTCGGTGTGGGCGATGTCCTTCTGCTGCTGCTTGGCGGCCTGTTCCTGCCGCGCAGCCTCCTCTTCGCGCCACGCCATGTATTTGCTGTACGAGGCCTTATAGTCGTGGACGCGGAAGGAGGTGATCTCCACGGTGCGGTCCGTCACATTGTCGAGGAAGGTGCGGTCGTGGGAGATGAGGATCATGGCCCCCGGGTAGTGCTTGAGGAAGCCCTCGAGCCATTCAATGGACTCGATGTCGAGGTGGTTGGTGGGCTCGTCGAGGAGCAGGAGGTCCGGTGCGACGAGCAGAAGTTTGCCCAATTCGACGCGCATCTTCCAGCCGCCGCTGAATTCGCCCATTTTCCGGTTCATGTCGGCCGGCCGGAAGCCGAGGCCCTGGAGCACGCGCTGGGTTTGCTCTTCCTTGGCGCCGGTGCCCATGAGGGCGAGCCGGTCGTTGGCTTCGCTTAGGCGGTCAATCAGCCGGGAATAGGCTTCGCTCTCGTAATCGGTGCGCTCGGCAATCTCGGCGGAGATGCGGGCGACCTCGGCCTCGAGCTCCTGATAGATGGCGAAGGCGCTCTGGGCTTCCTCGAGGACGGTCGCCTCCTCGTTGTGCTCCATCTCCTGGGGCAGGTAGCCGATGCGGTACTCCTTCGGGGTGGCGACGTTGCCCTCGCTGGGGTTCTGGACGCCGGCGATGATCTTGAGGAGGGTGGATTTGCCCGCGCCGTTGCGTCCGACGAGGCCCACTCGGTCCTTGTTGCCCACGGCCAGCGAGATGTTTTCGAAGAGGGTGCGCTCTCCGAAATGGACGCCGATCTGGTTCAGGTTGAGCATGGGGCCGGGGGCAATGAAAAACGCCCACAAAGGTGGGCGTTTCTCGGGGTTCTTTCAGGGGGCGATCAGTAATGCCAGAGGTCGTGCTCGATGGTGAAGAGCTCGTCCTTGATGCGCTCCGATTCGAGGAGGGCGTCGAGGCCCTGCGCGTAGTCGGCGATCGACCGGTCGAAGACGTTGGTTTCCTTCACGATGTAGCTCGAGAAGTACCGCTTCTGGAAGATCTCTTCAAAGGTCCGACGCTGGGCGTCGTTCTCGTAGTTGTAGCACTCCGCGTTGGCAAACACGTACCGGCACTCCGGGTAGTAGAGCCAGAAGAGCGGGGCGAGACCCTGGGAGTTGCCCTCGTCGTCCTTCTTCTCGATGATGGGCGCGATGCCGATGATGCGCACGTGGCGCTGGCTGCGCTGACGGTCCCACACCCAGTCCTCCT
Organism: uncultured Flavobacteriales bacterium; assembly: GCA_937996585.1. Classification (GTDB taxonomy): domain Bacteria; phylum Bacteroidota; class Bacteroidia; order Flavobacteriales_D; family Sanyastnellaceae; genus UBA8752. The sequence continues at coordinate 2,094 of CALKUW010000217.1, read as the reverse complement.
TGATCCGGTAGCGGACGATGTCCTGGCTGTTGATCGAGGTCTGGGCCTCCATGGAGCCGATGACCTCACCGGTCACGGGGTCGAACTGCGGGATGATCACCACCGGGTTCAGGACGGAGTCCACCTGGGTTCCAATGTAGGGGTACCGGAACTCGTCATCGTCACCGGCCGGTCCCGTTCCATAGGCGGTCAGGGAGCCTTCCACCTCGAGGGCGTAGCGGATCACGTCGAAGAGGTTCTTCCGGTCCTCAATTGGATCGACCGGGAAGTAGAACATCTGGTTGATCTTCTGGCGCAGGTCGATGTCCTGCCAGATGCGGCGCACGTACATCACGTCCGCCTCACGCAGGGAGGGGTAGGGGACGACCCGCTTCGTGAGGTTGGTTTCCTTCACGTAGGCACCGTCGAGGACGGATTGCGTCTGGGCCTCGGCCGAGAGGGCCACGGCGAGAACGCAGAGGAGGGTCACGAGATGGCGTGCTGCTTTCATCATCAGATCACTTTGAGTTTCATGGTGGGCAACGCGCGCTCCGACCCATCGGGCATGGAGACGACGATGTCCTCAATGTAGACGACGTTGCCGCGTCCCACCGATTTGAAGAGCTCCTTCATGTTGGGGGTCACCATGTTGGAACTGCTGCTTTGCTCCACAAACGTGGTTCCCTTGGTTACGGTTACATTGAACCGCTTCACCTTGACCTGCACGTCGAAGTCGAAGTTCTCCATCAACGCGCCGACGGACGGGGCGTTCTCGAGCAGAACCTTGGTGATGGTCTTGTCCGAGGGCGTCTTGCCGGCAAATCGGGGAGAGGGGTCGGGAATCCGCTTGACGCGGAACTCGCGGCCCGGCAGGGACTTCTTGGATCCGTCGGGCAGGGTGGCGGTGACTTCGATGGAAGCCTCACTTCCCGCGCCGGGCTCAACGATGAAAGTCTCACCGTCGGGCTTGATGCGGTGGCCGCCCGTGATGCGGACGTCGAGCTTGTCGCTGCTGACACCCGGCACGGAAATCTCCACCGGGTTCGGAACGCCGCGATAGAACACGTTCATCTTGGTCGGGCTCACCACGAGAGCGGGCTCGGCGACCGTGAATTCGGGCGTGAAGAACGGGTAGTCGCCCACGTTGCCGTCGGGACCCTGGAAACGGATGAGGCCCTTGTAGTTGCGTTCACCGAGGGACATGCCACGGGTGGCGATGCGGAGCTTGCCAAGGCCACCTTCGATGCGGAGGGGCTCTTTGTCATCGTAGGCGATGAGGCTGCTGTCGCGGCCGTTGAACTCCCGATTGTCCACGTAGATGTTCGGGCTGTTCGTAGCGTCGAATGCGGCGAGCAGGACGTCTGCACGGAAGCTGTCACCCCGCAGGATGTAGTTGCTCTCCGGTACGACCAGTGGCATCAGGTTCGTGAACTTGTAGCTCTTGCCCTCGATGCCGGCGATGAGCTCGGACATCATGTTGGACTTGGCATTCTCCACGTCGATCTGCAGCTTGGAGAGGATGGGGATGACCGCTGCGATGGGCACATCGAAGAAGTTGGCTGCTTCCCACAGCACTTCCTTGTCGTCCTCCATTTCCTTCGGGTAGACGAAGGTCTGGTCGAAGGAGGCCTTCAGTCCAGGGGACACTTCAAAACGGTTGCCCACGAAGTCGGTGAAGGCAACGCCTTTCAGCTCGTCCTTGAACGCGAGCAGTTTATCCTTGAGTTCACGGGCGGTGAAGGGGCCTTCCTTCGGCGAGCCCGGCTCACTGCCCACGAGGTAGGCGGTGATTTCCTGGTATTCGTCCTTCTTCTCGAGGAACTCGATGCTCAGGACAGTGTCCTTGCGGGTCAGTTTGTCCTGGGCAATGTACTTGGAGAGGTCACCTCCGGCTTCCACCACTTCGCGCTCTCCACTGGCCACGGCCATGATGTTGGCCTTGAGTTGGCTGATGTGGTCGTACAGTTCGTCTGCCTTGTTTTCGATGTCCTTGGCGGCATCGTAGTAGGGCTTCACCTTCTGCTGGTCCTGGAGGAACTTCGCCTCGAATTCCAGCATGGTTTCACGGGATTTCCCCTGGACGGTCTGGCTCGTCTTGCGGAGGCCATTCTCCAC
>CALKUW010000216.1 GCA_937996585.1 uncultured Flavobacteriales bacterium | reverse complement strand
GGCGAGGATGCACGCCATGGACGTGCCGTATATGCCGGTGCCGGCGATGATGACGTCGTGCGATTTCATGGGGCGGTCTGATTCAGTGAGGTCCCTCAATATCGCCGGAATGCCCGCCAAATGCAATGACTTTCGTCATACCCCAACTGGACCGCAAGCCGATCATGCAGGCATCACCCTGCCATCGGCTACTCGCGATTGAGGTCCGCGAGCATCGCGCCGACGTCGCCGTAGAGTTGGGTCATCCAGATCTTGCCGTCGGCGTTGAATTCCCAGGCCTCGTAGAGCGAAAGATCCGCCGTACGCGCTTCCGTGCTGTCCGTGGCCGGCTTGGTGTACCGCCAGTCGAAGTAGATGCGGACCGAGCCGTCCGGCGCCTTGGTTTCGGGATCCACACCGGGAAGGAAGACGAGGTCGCTCAGCAGCTCGAGGTCGTAGGCCGCCCACATGCGCTTCCACCCCGCCCACGCCTCTTCCAAGGGAATGGTGTCCGTCCTGCCGAAACGCGTGGGGGTCCAGACCGCGCTGTCCGCGAAGTGGGTCAGGGCGGCATCGCTCTCGGCATCGAAATCGAGCACCAGCTGGCGGGCCGTGGCGGCATTGCGCTCGAACAGCCGCTGTGCGTCCGCTTCAGGCTGATCCGCGACGTTGCCGGAACAAGAGGCGAGCAGGATGGCTGCCAACGCAGTACAGGGGATGGCGAATTGCATCATGGGGGCTTTTGCAGCAATGTAGTACGGCCGTCACCGATCGTGCCGACACCCCACCCACAAACCGGTCAGCAACCGGCTCCGAACATGCTGAGGACGGCGAGGACATCCGAGACGGAGACCCAACCATCGCCATTGACATCCCCGAAGCAGAGCGGACAGGGGTCCTGGAAGCAGGTCCCGTCGTCCACGAGGGCATTCGCGTCGTAGTTCACAGCATCCATGTAGGTGCACCCGGTCGCCCAGGTATCGGGCCAATAGCAATCCTCCGGCGGGAAGGTGCAGGAACCGTCGTCGAAGGCCGCCCCCGGGTCGTAATTGCAGGCGAGGGCGTAGGTGCACCCCCCGTATTCGACGGCGATGCACGGGCCGTCTGTCCAGGAAACGACGCCCCCGATGTAGTTGGCGTGGCAGGTGTTCGAATAGGTCACCCCATCACAACCGCAGACGGGTTCATAGATCTCGATGCAGTCGATCATCATGCCCAACTCGATGAGGGCCGGTTGGACGCAAGGGGTGCTGCAGGCAAAGGCGCAATCCTCGAGGCTGCCGTAGATGAATTCCGACCAATCCGTCCCTGCGTAGGTCGCATCGCAACCGTTGATGTTGGTGCACAACCCCGCAACGCGCCCCCAACCGAGGACCGCATCACAGTCGCCCAACTGGTCGGTGGGCAGGTCGGTGCAAGTCTGTGACCACAGGGGCAGGAACGCGAAGATGGAGAAGCAGAACAAGAGGAGGCGCATGACCTCAATTTAAAGGCTACCTCACGGACGACCAACACGTTGATGAAAGCCCATCGGGGCGCGGATGCACACTTATTCCACCACCAGGCGGGCGGTGTGGGCGTGGTGGGCTCCGGATGTGCGGACGATGTAGACCCCTGTGGCGAATCCATCGAGGTCGAGGTGTACGGGCCACGCCGGAACGGACTGCTCATGGCGAAGCTGACCCCGTGCATCGAAGATTTCAAGCCGGTCTCCCCTGCCCTGGATGACGGTCACCGTGCGCGCCGGATTGGGTATGATGCCGATCACGGGCGAATCGAGGGCCTCGAGTTCGGCCACGGTGGTGACCTGATCCGATCCGAAGGGAGAGGAAAACAGGGTGCACGTACCGTTGGAGGCCGTGGCGATGAGGCCCTCCATCGGATTGCCCGTCCACGTGGAACCCCACCCCATGGGTTGGCCATCGAGCCACCATTGGATGGTCAAGGGCTGGGCGCTGCCCGTCACGATGGCGTCCAGACCCGTTTCAGTTTCAATGATGGACACCGTCACCCCTTCCATGCAAGGGCCGAAAAACGCCTTGAACGTGTCGTTGCCCTGCAATTCAACATGGGCAAACGGCAAGGCCGCATCCATCTGGCCATTGGCCGTGTGGATGTTCTCCTCCCATCCCTCGAAGCCGAAGCCCTCGTCCGGAATGGCTGCCAATTGAATGGGGCATTCACCGAAGTAGGCTCCTTGCCAACCGAGGCCGAGACCGGACATGCCGTTGACCCGCACCTCGCCACCCCATGGTGCTGCCCATACCACCGTGGCCGTCTTGGGGGAGGCGAATCCGAAATGGCCACGCACGTGCTCGCGGGAGGGCGTGATGCGCTCGGCGTTGTGGTTCTGCATCAGCTCGATGCGGGATTGCCAATACCCGACCGAGGCCGGCGAGTTCCACATGTCGATGTGCCGTTCCATGGACGGGCCGATCCACGCCGCCGCCTCATCGAACCGCGCGTTGAACCGGTTGGGTTCGAAGGTGGTCGCCAAGAGGTCACAGTAGCGCGTGGCGAACCGGCATCCCAGCGCGTCATCCGCCATTACCTTTTCGAAGAGGTCGCTGTAGCTTGACCCGTAGGGCGGGTTCATGGTCAGCCAGAAGTAATCCTCCCACACCCCCGTGCCCCAGGCACCGAAGCAGGCGTCGAGGTCGTACATGATGGGCCTCCACTTGCCGTCGCCCGCGAGGCTGCGGAAGTATTTGAAGTTCTTCAGGCCCCAAGGCGCCGTCATCCAGTCGACGTTCTGCCCGTGGATCTCGAAGATGTGGTAGTCGAAGTAGGACAGCACATCGAAGTTGGCCTCGAAGCCATCGCGGAACGCATCGGAGCCGTCGGGGAGCGACAACAGGGGCTCCACGGTCGTCTCCCACGCCGCAGGAGAACCACTCTGGCTCGTCCATTGGTTGTGCAGGTCCACGGTATGGTCTTTCCATCCGAAGTTGTCCTCGACGAACTGCTCGTCGGTCTTTTCCCGGGCACCGTAAATGCCCCAGTACTCTCCGTTCAGGTAGACCTCGACGGGGCGCCAAGCGCCCGTCACGACGTGCGCCTCCAGCCCCAGCTCGCTGAGGAAGGCGTCCTGGATCTTGTTCTCCCAGCTGGCCTGGCCGCCATTGCGGAGGTTCAGGTTGCCGAAGGCGTCGATGTCCGGTTTGGAGGGGAAGACGGCGTGGTCCAGCTTGCCTGTGAGGCGCGGCTTGAAGTCGAGGCGGAAAGAACGTTGGGGCTCGGCACGGGACCATCCACCGTGGATCTCCAGCTCGAACCGCGCGGAGGTGATGGATTGGCCGTCTTCATCGAACCACTCCAACCGGCTCTCCTTGGCCCATGGCTGCCAGAAGTTGGCGCCCATGAAGGGGTAGTCGCCCCCCGCTCCCGGCCCCATCACGTAGATGCCCGTTTCCCAATCCCACAGGTGGTCGGGATCCGTGATGATGCTCACGCGTTCCAGCGATGGTGCCGGCTCTGCGACGAAGAAGGTGCGGTCCACCGTGGCGCTGGGAATCCAACCCTCGGCGAAGGCGCGCACGGACAGCGTGATGGTCTCGCCGGGATTCCAGGTGCCCGTGAAGACGGGCGATGCCTCCGTGGGGTCACTGCCGTTGCTGGTGTACCGAAGTGTCATGGGCGGCATGGGCTGCCCTGGCTGGCCGGTCGGTGCCCCCGCGCTGGCCGTCACGGAAGGCGGTCCGGGGAAATGGCCCGATGCGGGTACCACGACGGGCGACGGCAGGATGCCCGCCAGGCAGGCATCGGGATTCTCGGTTCCGGGGGTCGCCTGCGCGTACCAGCAGACCTCGGATGGCCCCGGACCATCCCGACCGACGGTCAATCCGGACCGCAGTTCCCAGGGGAGCGTCACGAGGTCGAGCAGGTTGCCGTCCGCATCGCTCAGGATGACGGGTTCGCCGGGCTTGAGCCTGAAGTTGGTGTGCAGCCCGGGGCTCGCTCCTTCCCACCATTCCGGCAGCGTGTTGAAAGGCGCCTGTGCCACACCGTTTCTGGCCACCGCCATGAAGGGACGGATGGACAGGTCGGACGAACCGGCACCCTCATTGTGCACCTGGATGGCCAGCACATTTTCGCCATTGACCAGCCACTCCCGTGGGTCGAAGACCACCTGCTCCGGTGTGCCACCCTGATAGAGTGAAGCCTCGTTCAATCCGGCAGCCCAGGTGTTGTGGTCCAGGGACTGCTCCTCCATGGTCGCCGATCGGAAGACCTCGCGTCCGTTCATGAACGCAACGCAACCGTCGTCGTAATCGAGGGCGAGCATCCCGTGGATGAGCTGCGGCAATTCCGGCAGGCTGAAGGTCCGGCGCAGGTAGACCACGTCGGTATTGTCCAGGACGGTGCCGTCGTCGCCATCGCCATACCCGAATCCACCCGGCCCGATGTCCCAATCGGCATCGTCGAAATCCGGCAGGCGCCAATCGGCCGCCAATGGACCCTGGGGAACGTGATAGCGCCACAGGTCACTGTCGCGGATGGGGCACTCCCAATGGTCGATGTCCCCCACGTCGCGGCCCGAAGCAAAGACGATCAGCCTTTCGTCGGGACCGAGGGTCACATCGGGCAGGGTCCACTTGGCCCAGTCACCGCCATCGTCAGACAGGTGCATTCCACCCAACGGAACGGGCGCATCGCCGGCATTCCAAAGCTCGATCCAGTCCTCCTCCTGCCCCAGCACATCGGTCAACGTGCCGTAGGCGTCCACCTCACCGATCAGAATTTGGCCTGAGGCCCCTGATGCTGCCATCAAGAGGGGAAAGAAGAGGACAAAAACCCGTTTCACGTGCTGAAAATAGAGAAGCTGGACACTCTGTGGTCCCATCCACTTACGATAGTGCGCAGCGAAGGTTCCCAACCTGCATCCGGGCGGCTCAAACGATGATTCCCGGAAGTCGGTTCAACCGCACATCCTGAATCAGCGAACCAACATGATGGTCCCGGTGAGGCGCTCAAAATCCTCACAAACACCCTGAACCTCAATCATGTAAATGAACAAGTCGTTCATGTGCGAAAGGCCTTCCCCGCGGGGGCTACCATTCCAATAACGCTCCATGTCGTCCGTCTCGAAAAGGACCTCACCCCAACGGTCGATGACCAAGAGGTGGAAGGACTCGACACCGACGCCTTCTGCCCGCCAGCCGTCATTCACCCCATCATTGGCAGGGGTGAATGAATTGGGTACGAAGACGGACAGTCCTTCGTGGACCACGACATTCTGTGAAACGGTCTCCGTGCACCCATCTGCATTGGTCAGCTCAACTGCAACGGGATATGTACCCGGCTTGTCGTACCGGTGAATCTGTCTTCGGACCGAGAGGGAATCGTCTCCACTCGTCCAAAGCTCTTCTCCATCCCCGAAATCAAAATGTCGATATGCCACGTCGTTGTTGCCTGACTCCTCGATTGTGACTTCGAGGTCCGGTGTGCACCCCTCCTCAGGATAGACGCTCAGGGAAGGGATCGGCACTAGTGTCTGCTCGACCTGTATGCTCAAGGCTTCGGTACATCCATTGCCATCCACCACGGAGACCGAGTACATTCCTCCGGACAGACCATCCACACGCTCAAGGATGCCATTGATTGTTTCTGCATTGCCCACGTCCTCAGGCCAGACCAGGCTACACGGCGGCACTCCGCAATTGAACGTAGCCTCGATGGCTCCATTGCCTGATTCGCAGCTGTCCAGAAAGTCCTCGAGCGACAGGAAGGGCGGCGGCGGCGGAACAAGAAGGACGCTGTCCAATGCTTCGCAGCCGTTGGCATCCGTGAGCTGCACCATGTATGCGCCGGCAGAGAGGCCGCTCAGGGGCAACAGGTCGCTTCCGTCCATCACCACGCTGGAATACCCCCCTACACCACCATTCACTACACCCATGGCGATCATCCCATCGGATGCATCCGGACAGCTCACGGCATAACCGTTGTACTGGATCAGGGCTTCAGGATTGAAAGCCAAAGGGGCCGGTTCCTGAAGCACCACGGACATGGTGTCACTGCACCCGAGGTAATCGAATACCACAGCTTCCAAAGTGCCTGCAGGCAGGTTGGCCAGATCTTCTTCATCCTCGTAAAGCAGTTCGCCGTTCATCACCCATTCCCACTGGTAATTTCCCGGGGATGAGCCACCGGAAGCGAAACCTGTTGCGGTGCCGTCCTCGCTTCCCGGACAACTCACTTCGACGCCATTGTAATCCGAGAGTTCAATGTCATCGAGGTGAACCTCATGTACGAAAAGGGGTATGACGAAGAACTGCTCGGCGGAATCACAGATGCTCCGCAGGGTCATGGTATAATCCCCAGGCACATTGAAAACGTATGAGATGGTATCCGCCGATCCTGGAAAGACGATACCCCCTGGCACCTCCGGACCTTCAAGCTCCCACTCCTGGAAGCAGATGAGCCCCACCTGGGTGGTGTTGTAGAATTCCACCGGCTCCCCCACGCAGATCTGGTTGGTGCTCCACTCGAAAATCGGCTCAGTGTAGCAAACCTGGCATTGGTAGACGTCGTCCGGCTCAATTTCATTGACCGAATGCGAAACACTCGAAGCGGAGGAATTGAACACCTGCGCTGTTCCGTAGTCACTTGGATTGGCATCAACGTCCTCCACCTGAAGCACCACATCCACCGATTGACAATTCACCTTTCCCACGGAATCCGTCCTGATGAAAAGCGGATCCATGGAGCCGTCCGCATTTCCGAACACACTGGAGCTCGTGTAGGCACTGATGGTGAAATCGTTTTCCTCATCGTAGCGCACACCGATGCCCTTGTCACGTTCATTGCCGCCATAAGTACGGCCCCACTCGAACTCACCATCCGTGGTGATGTGGAACATGAGCACATCCTTCTCACCCATGTCCTGACTCAACGTGTCAGGGTTGGACGAAGCCGAAGTTGGAAAGCCGGTGGTATTGCCTACGATGGCGATTCCGGTACTCGTGGCCGTGAGCGCCCGGCTCTGATCGATTCCGTTGGATCCGAAGGACTTGGACCACACGGGCTCACCGTCATCGAGGTCCAGTTTCATCAGAAGGATGTTCTCGCTCGACATCGAGCCCAAAACAGTCGGACTGGTGATGTAGGCCACATTTTCATCGTCATCCACGAGGGCATTGCACCCCCAGGTCGTGTGGTCGAAATCATTGAATCCACCGCCGTAACGACGCATCCAAACCGGGGACCCATTCTCATCCACTCGGGCCACGTCGACATCCCTGCCCACACCGGCTTGGTTGGTGACGAACAAATAATCGCCATTGGCCAGTTGGGAGATGCTCATCGGCATATCGTGGAACTCGGGATAGCGCATGCCCCACTCGACCAGCCCGTCCTCGTCGACCTTGAGCACAACCGGGCTGCCACTGCTCCGTCCGAGGGCCACATATCCGCCGTCCTGGGTGGGAACCGCATCAAAAATCCAATCAATTCCCGAGTAGTAGTAGTACCAATCGGCCTCTCCATCCTCATTCAACTTGAGCAACAACCCGCCGCTGCCGTGGCCACCAATGATGAAACCGCCATCCGGAGTGGGTTCGATGGATTTCCCCCCTTCGCTGTTTCCCGTGCCGAAAAGGCGGAACCAAATCCTGTTTCCGCAGGCATCCACCTTGTAGACATAGATGTCACATCCACCGGCGCTGCCATTCCCTTCATGCTGACCCGTGGCCACGAATCCGCCATCTTCAGTGGTGGCCAATGCAAGGCCTCCCTGCATGCCACCGTAATTGTAACGGCGCATGAATGTCCGATCGATGTCCTCCTGGGACGCCCCGGTCAAACACAGGACGACGAGTCCCAGAACCAATCCAATGCGCATCATCACGGCTCGGGGTTTGGCGGCACGACAGCCGTGGTGTCGAAACGGGGGTATCCGATCTGCTTCTCTTCATAGCCGATCAGGACGAGGAAGCGGGTAAAGGCTTCCGCATCCGTCAAGGAATCGAGCGGCAAGGCGAATTCAACGGAGCTGGCGTCGGGATCGTGGGACACCCAATGGGCCCCTTTGTCCTCGAGATGCCCAAGGAACATCGGGGTGAGAAATGGGCACATGAAACCATGAGCTTCCATGGTCACTTCGACATGGACACATGCTTCCTGTGCATCCGCGCATTGCACGACGGAACAAAGGCCTACGATAATCAGGCTGGTCTTAATCAGCTGCATGACAAGAGATTCGGGCCTGCGAATATCTGAGATTTATCGCCCGGGCGCAAATGAAGGCGGCCAAAGCTTCGAGGAGATGCATGACTGGCTTTGTTCGGTTCATGGCAGAATAATTTCGGGTCAAACATCCCTACGCCCAAGCCGCTTACGAATTGGACCCCATCGAATAAAAAACGACCCCCGTGAGGAGGTCGTTTCGATGTCGGGACAGCAGGACTCGAACCTGCGATCTCCTGCTCCCAAAGCAGGCGCCT
>CALKUW010000215.1 GCA_937996585.1 uncultured Flavobacteriales bacterium | reverse complement strand
CGGGTGGTCGGATTGCCGCTTTTGCAGGCGCATGCCGCTGAGCAGCACCTCATCGTCCTGACAGGTGAGCAGGAACACCGTCGTGTCGGGGTCGCCGACCCAGGACTCGTCAAAGGAAGTCAACCGCGTGATGCCCGAAGCCCGCAGCACCGCCTTGTGGCCCTCGGCGAAACGCCGGGACAAATCGATGTCGTCGGCCGAGGCAAACACGTGCAGGGTGGCCTCCCGCAGACCGCGGGCGACGTCGACCGACTCACGCGGTATGTGCGACGGAGAGCTGCTCATTGAAATCAAATCTGATGCGTTGGTCCGCGATGTCCTCTCCGAGGAGCAGGCGGCGGGTGACGTTGGTGGCCATTCCGGCCCCGAGGGCCACATCGCTGTGGAGCTGGGGCCAGCCCACCAGGCTCTTGCCCACTTCGTCCAGGCTTTCGCGCGCCCGGTCGCTGATGGCGGACAGATCGACGAAGGCGTCCAGCAATGCCGGCGTCCATTCCCCGCCACCGGCGAGGTCCGTGACCTGTTCGGTGGTGAGGCGACCGTGGAGGAATTCCTCGGTGGACTCCAGGTCATAGCGCTCTATGTCGATGAGGCCCCGGTCGTTGGTCTCCATCACAAGCGGCATGCGGCGGTCACGTGCACCGAGCCGCAAGAGCGCCTTGGCCTGGGGTGAATCGCAAGCGTCCACCACGAGGTCGAGCCCCGCCATGAAGTCCGCCATCACCTCTGCGACAAATCCCTCGGGCCACACGGCCACCTCGAGGTAGGGGTCGACCTCGGCGATGGCGCGTGCCGCGGAAATCACCTTGGACTGCCCCAGCTCGAAAAGCGGGGCGGGAATGCGGTTGAGGTTGGATAGTTCGAGCGTGTCCGCATCGGCGAGGTGCAAGCGGCCTACGACCCGCTCCATGGCGAGGGCCATGGCCACGCTGCGGCCCACCGACATGCCGACGACACCGACGGAGCGTCCGCCAAGCGTCTCCTGTTCTTCCCCGCGGATTTTGTTGCGGTTGCGGTTGGTCCGGACGTCGATGAACTCGGCCTCCTCCAGGATGAGCAGGGCCCTGTTGCGCCAAGGGTACCAGACGACCGTGCCGTAGCGACCGGTGGGGCTGCCCCCCTCGCGGGCCGAAAAGGCGGCCGCCGCCTCCAGATCAGTCGCGCCGGGATGCTGACACCGGAACCACTCGCGCCATTGCCCGGCGAGGCTGCTCGCGTCGAGCGGCGCATGGGTTTCCTTCGAAAAGGCGCGCCAAGCCTCACGTCCCGCCGAATTGGAGAGGATGAACTTGACCGCCTGATGTGTCACCTGAGGCATTCAAGTGAAATTCAGGTATGCCGCACCGCTACCGGCACCCCTCCAAACGGCTTATCCACTTTGCAACGTGAATGCTCCACGGCCTTTCCCAAACCAGCGTGTAACCTTTCTGAAGAGCTTGCGTATGGAACATCATGCTGCTGACGACGCCCACCTTCAACATTGAGATCCTGCCCAATGCCCTCGCGGCCTTGCCGGAGCTCTTCATCGGCCTCGACGAGGTCCTGCCCGCCCTCGACATCCAGCTCGAGGAGGTCTGGTCCGGCACCGATGGCCACGCCACCGAGGTGCTCATCACCGCCAGCATCAAACAGGCCATCCACGATTCGCGTCCGGTGTTCCTGGTCGATCCGGAACCCGACGCCACGGAGCTCGCCAAGCTGCTCGACACCGGCCGCCCCACACGTTGGGTCGCCAAGAACACGCCCAAGAGCGTCTGGGTGGACAGCTTTGCCCGCTTTCTCTTCACGCTGCGCATCGACCAGAAGACCCAGTTCGAGCGCAACAACGGCCGCGTGGCCAAGGCCGCCAAGGCCCTCGCCGGCAACAAGCCCGGCAACCGCCGGAAGGCCAGCTGACCCGGGGTCAGCCCTTACAATTCTCCCGCCCGCATCCGGATGTAGCGGCCACCCAGAAGGTTGGCCCAATCGCGGATGACGGCCATGCTCTCGCCCGTCTCAGGCGACACCTCCTTGCCGCCCATCCGCAGGACGAGCCAGCCGTACAGCGCCACCAACATCGACTCGACCGGCGTCCGCTGTTCCGCACCCCGTTCGGCCATGGCCGCCAGGTGCGGCCCCGCCGCCTCGACCGCCTCTTTGTACTCCGCGTCCTTCAGCACCTCCAGCAGCGTCTGGTGCAGGTAGGTCAATTCGATCATGACCTCATCGAGAGAAGACACGTGGCCCGATGAGGCCTTGTTCTCGTTGCGCAACGACCGGATCAAATCTCCGAACCACGCCAGTTCCGCCTCGAGCCGTTCACCTTCATAGGCCGTGGACAAATGCGTCCGCAAGGCGCCCAGGTCGAGGCCCACCGCCCGGACGAGGTCCTCCATCTGCCAGACGTACAGGATGTACTCGACGATGTGCTGGTGCCGCTTCTCTTCTGCCGTCGTGACGCTCATGGTGCGGGGTTTTCGGGTGAATCCCCATGCAGCGATTGTGCCCGGGCCTCCTTCATCCGCAGGAAGACCTGCTCGACCTCAGGCACCAACCGGCCCGCCAGCGCCTTGATCGCCTCGAGCCCGCCGCTGCCTTCCACAGGGAAGCGGTAGGTCTGCTCGAGCGGCCCCCAGACGAACTGGATGTGGTACTTCTCGTTCCACTCCTGGACGACGATGCGCATGGCACGGTGGGGAATCTGGGCTACGGTACGCATGGGATTCGGGTGCGAAGGTAGAATTTCGCAGCGTGCAGGACCCCTGGCTCGAACAATGGCGCCAACCGCTGGCCGCCCAACCCCATGCCCTCGCAGCGCTGATGCGGCTGCGCTGGGCCGTCGGGTCCGCCCCACTCATGGCCCACCACCCCGATCTCGGCTACCAGGTGCTCGACGACGCCTGGTTCCAGGACGCCCTTACCGCCGACGCCGACCTGTTCGACGGCTGGGCCGAAGCCATCGCCGGCGGCGACATGCCCCTTCCGGAGGAGGTATTGCACCCGGACGGGCAGCTGCTCGGCAAACATTTCGAGGCCTTGATCGCCTGTTGGCTCGACGCCTCGCCCCATTTCACCCTGCGGACCCACGGAGAGCAGCTCAAGGAGGGCGGCCGCACGGTCGGGGAGCTCGACTTCATCGTCGACGACCTTCGCCGCGGGCGCACCCTGCACCTGGAGGTGGCCAGCAAATTCTACCTCGCCGCAGAGGACGGCAAGGCCTGGGAAAACTGGGTCGGCCCCTCCGGCCGCCACGACACACTTCGCGTGAAAATGGACAAGCTGGTCACCCAGCTCGCGGCCACAAGAACACCCGCTGGACGTGCCTTCCTGCAAGGCGAGCGCATCCCGACCCCGGAACCCGTGCTGCTCATGAAGGGCTGGTTCTTCCACCACTACAGCCGGCTGCACCGGCACAAACCGCCGCGCTGGGCCCACCCGGGCTACAATGCCGGATGGTGGTGCCGCCCCGACGAAGCCTTCGAGGTCATGGGCAGCGACAGCGTCCGCATCCTGCCCCTGCCGAAGGGGCGTTGGCTTGGGCGCTTCCACCCCGGGGGCGGCGATCCGCCCCTGCATTGGACGCGCCTCGAACAGGTGCTGCACGACCACTTCGGCCGCACCCGGCGCGCCCTCATGTGCGCCGTCGTCATCGAAGGCGACACCGGCTGGGAGGAGATCAGCCGGGGCTTCGTCGTCCACCCGGATTGGCCGGACCTCCGGCGCTGATCACCCCCAGAAGAAGGCGTACAGAAACGCCAGGATCGTCAGCACGGCAAAGGCACCGACGTTGTAGATCGGCTCCGTGGCAAACGTGCTGCGCGAGATGGCAATGCCCTTCGGGTCGTCCTTGCCCTTGCCCTCCGACCGGCTGACCACCGCAATGACCAACATCGTCAGCAGCGACGTCAGGCCCATCTGGTCGAGGAAGGGCAGGTCCACGAACAGCGCACTGTCCGACCAGCCCTTGGGGGCCACCTTAAAGTACATCGCGATCGGAATGGACGCCAGAGCACCAACGATGGCGCCGCGGTTGGTCGTCTTCTTCCAAAACAAGCCGAGGATGAACACCGCGAGGATGCCCGGGCTGACCACACCGGTGTACTCCTGGATAAACTGGAAGGCCTGGTCGATGCCACCGAGCAGGGGCGCCATCACGCAGGCGATGGCCAGGGCGGCGGCGGCGGAAATGCGGCCCATCCGCACCGTGGCGCGGTCGTCGGCATCCGGCTGGATGTGCGCCTTGAAAATGTCCATCGTGAAGATGGTCGACGTGCTGTTGAGCATCGACGCGAGCGAGGACACGATGGCCGCCGCGAGCGCGGCGAAAGCGAGGCCCTTGAGGCCCGTCGGCAAGAATTGGAGCAGCCACGGGTAGGCATAGTCGGGGTAGGCGGCTGTGGGCGGCTTGTTGGCCGCGGCCTCCCCGAGGCCCGCCATGACGCCAGCGTCCTGCGTCATCACGTAGGCGGCGATGCCGGGGATCACGACGATCAGAGGCAGGATGAGCTTCAGGCCGGCGGCAAACAGGATGCCGCGC
>CALKUW010000214.1 GCA_937996585.1 uncultured Flavobacteriales bacterium | reverse complement strand
CTGAAGAGCAACCAGGACATGTTGAACTACCCCATCCGGCTCAACAACAAGCTGGCCCACGTCGGCTCGCTCGCCAACATGGGCCTCTACCGCCCCACCGAACAGATGGTCGGCGTGCGGGACGAGATTACCGCGCAGATCGACGCCCAGCTCGCCCTGTGGTACGCCCTGCGCGACACCGACGTCCCCGCCCTGAACGCCCTCATCCGCGCCAGCGAGATCGACCTCATCGGCGTCCCCGAGGACTGACACTGGATCGAAAGGCAACGGAACACCCGCTGCCGGTGTTCAATCAACATGCGCCGTTCGCCGGAACATAAAACCACTTCAGTCCCAAGCCAGCTTTGGCGTGGATGGGCTTGGAGCGCCGTCGGCGGGCTGATGCTCCTGGTCAGTTCTGCATGGGGACAGGTCATCGAGGACTTCGACATCCGGTTCCAGGCCCAGCAGAATGGCGGCATCGTCTTCCTGGCCAACACCACGATGTACTGCGGAACGGGTTGGGAATGCACCGACGCCCAGCAGACAACATCCAATTCGGGCAGCTACCAGCTCAACAACAACAGCCACGACATGGAGTACTACGACGGGGATACCGACCCCGACACGTGGTGCTCCGCTTCCGACAGCCTCGCCCTCGGCACCTGTGCCGAAATCAGCTTTGCCGGACTCTATTGGGCGGGCCGGTTGGGCAATGGATTCGTCCCGAATGAAAACCTCAAGGACCAGGTCAAAATCCGCGCAGCCGACGGGGATCCCTACATCGACATCGTGGCCGATGAAGAATTCGCCTTCGACGCCTCGGGGGTGGACAACTACTGCTGCTTTGCCGACATCACGGATTGGGTGGCGGGCAACCCGGTGAACGCGCGGTACACCGTCGGCAACGTCGTGGCCGTCCAAAGCAGCAGCTCGTGGGGCGGATGGGTCATGGTGGTCGTGTATGAGGACGCCCTCTCCCCCATGCGCAACCTCACTGTATTCGACGGACTCGCCATGATCACTTCGGCCGGCAGCAGCACCGTGGACGTGCCCATCTCCGGGTTCCTGACCCCGCCCCTCGGGCCTGTCGACCTGCAGCTGGGCGTGGTGGCCTACGATGGCGACCGCGGCGAAGGGGGCGACCAACTCGGATTCAACGGCACCGGCACCATTGAATACATCGAGGATGCCACCCACGACATCGACAACGCCTTCAACAGCAGCCACAGCACCGACGGCGTGATCAACCCCTGGCGCATGCCCGCATTCAACAACACGCTCGGCCACGACGCCAACATCTTCGTCCCCGACAACAGCGCCTTCGACTTCCTGCCCAACAACGCCACGGACGCCAGCATCCGCGTGACCACCGGCGGGGAATCCATCACCGTACAGGTCATCACCTCCGTCATCGACGTCTACGAACCCGACCTGCGCGCCAACGTCTTCATCGAGGACCTCGACGGCGGGGTGGCCGAGCCGGGCGACATCCTGCAGTACACCGTGGTCGGCAAGAACCTCGGATCGGACGCCGCCACGGGCGTGTACATGACGAAGGCACTGGACATCCGGACGAACTACGTGCCGGGCAGCCTGCAATGGGTTTCCGGACCACTCAGCGGCACCATGACCGACGCGGCGGGCGACGATGCGGGCACCTTCAATGATGCGACCCAGACGGTGGAGGTCAATGTGGGGTCCGGAGCCAATGCCGCAACGGGAGGCACACTCGACAACGATCCCCTCGGCATGGACAGCATCGCCTTCCGTTTCCAGGTGCAGCTGACCGACGATTGCCTCCTGCTCCAATGCGACGGCACCCTCACGGGGACGGCCGACATCTTCGGAGAAGGCAACATTTCCGGCAACGCGCAGAACAACGGCGGGGCCAGCGCCCTCTTCGACGCCAACGGCTGTCCGGTGGACGAGGTGACGGTGCTCGATGTGCAGACCGGGGTCTGCCCACCGGTCTTCATCGAGCCCGTCGGCACCACCTGCCTTGGCGACGACGTCACCCTCGTCGTCCCCGAATTCGCCAGCAACCCCCTCGCCGAGTCCCTGGCCAACTACAGCTGGACGGGCCCGGCAGGATTCTCCGGCAACAACGCCACCGCATTCATCCCCGGTGCCGCCGCCGCCAACGCCGGAAACTACCTGCTCGAGGTCACCTTCACCGGCCTGTCCTGCCTGCTGTCCTCGGCGTCCTACAACCTCGTCGTCCACGAGCCGGCCCCGGACTTCACCCCGCCTGCTTCGCAGTGCCTCGATGGCAACAGCTTCGACTTCACAGCATCGGGCGCCATCTACCCGGGTGCCGAATACACCTGGTCGTTCGACTCAGCCACCCCTTCCGCAGCGCTCGGCGGCGGCGTACCCGACGTCGTGTTCGTTGCGGGCGGTTGGCACGAGGTACAGCTGACCCTCGAAGAGATCGGCTGTACGGCAAGCTTCACCGACTCCATCCTCATCGAGGTCCCGCCGGTCCTCACACCCTTCGCCGTGGAAGTTCAGCCCACCTCGGGATGCGTCCCCCTCACGGTCTCCTTCGCGGATGCCGACCAGACCGTTCCTCTGGATTACGGATGGACCTTTGGAGATGGTGCGAGCACCCTCACCGATGAACCCACCCACGAATACGGTGAAGTGGGCACCTTCGGGGCGACGGTCTCCGTGGTTTCACTCACCAACTGCCCGGCCTACCTGACCTTCGACGTGCCGCAAGCCATCACCGTCCTTCCCAATCCCGTCCCGGGCTTCGACGTCGAACCCACCATCGTCGAGCTCCTTCAGCCCTTGGTCAACATCACCTCCAACGCAGCAGACAGCAACGCAGTGAGTTATTGGATGGCAGATGGCGGCAGCCTCGGCAGCCCGAGCGGGACCTATATCTTCAGCGATGGGGGCACCTTTGAGATCGTACAAACGGTCACCAGTCCGGACGGCTGCACCGCCACGGCAACAGGAGAAGTCGTAGTCAACGGTACCATCTTCCACGCCCCTTCCGGATTCACCCCGAACAACGATGGCCTGAACGACACGTGGCACCCCGTGGCACTGGGTGTCACCTCCTACGCCCTCGAAATCCGCAACCGCTGGGGTGAAACCATCTGGGCGACACAGGACCCGGACGAGCCGTGGCAGGGTCAAGGTCAGGGCAGCACACATTACGTCCCCAACGGGCTCTACCATTGGCAGGTAACCTATACCGACCAACTCGGACTGCCCGTCCAGCGACAGGGCACCTTTACGATGATCCGCTGACCTTCCGTTCAGGAATCAGCGGTCCCGAAGCTCTTCCCGCAGGCCCTCGATCGAGGCGTGGATGTCGCGCAGGAGCGTGACCACATCGCCGTCCGCCGCCGCACCGCCCGGAGCGGGACGGCCTTGGGCACGCGCCTCGACAAAGCGGTCGCGCGCGTCCATGACCTGCTCCTTGAAATCGGCCGCATCCACGATACCGACCAGCTGCATGTCGGCCCCCGTGGACGAGCTGTTGCCCGCCGTCTCGACCTTGAGGATGCGCAGGTCGAACCACCGCAGGATGGGATTGTCGATGAAGGTCAGGTCCTGGATGTTCTCCAGCGGAATCGTCTTTTCCGTCTTGAAGAGGTGCCCCTTGGCAAACCGCAGATGGCGGGCGGTCAATTCACATCGGAGGCTCTCGTACCGCTTCCGGCACACCCATTGG
>CALKUW010000213.1 GCA_937996585.1 uncultured Flavobacteriales bacterium | reverse complement strand
AATCCCCCACCGTGAATCCAGACGATGGGCCCTCCTTCCCTCCTGTTGTTCCTGGAGACGACTTCCGTCCGAAGACCCCACAATTCCCTGGTTTCAACCATTAAGTCCTTCGGCTGGATGTACAGCCGGGCCAGGGTGTCTGCGGCCAACCGCCATTGGGCGGGTTTGGCGTCGATGACCTCTCTCCGAAGCACCCTGACGGCCACATGGTATCCCGATATGACGCGGTGGAGCAGGTCAGTCATGGAATGGGATGGCTTGGCCTTTGGGTACGGCGAAAACGGGATAGCGTGAGGCTGTTCCTTCGGTATGGTGGGAGCGTTGGTAGATCCAGTCGAGCTGCTGTCGTGAAGACCAGGGGCGGCCGGTATCTTCTGCCTCCTGCCGTGCGAGCTCGAAGGCCGCTTTCAGATCCGAATTGGATTCGAGCATACCCTCTGCGGTTTCTTCGAAGACATAGGAGGAGAAATATTCCTTCTGTTGGAGTGCGCTGTCGAAGAAATTCCAGGCCATAAACGCATCGACGGCTTCCGGGGAAAGGGTTTCGACCAGGTATCGACCGGCGGCCTGGTCCGTGGGGATGATGCGGTCACCTTCGAAGAGCTGGACGGGTGCTAAGGTGCGGGAAACATCCTCGACCGTGCGGTAATGGTGGCCTTCATAGGGCCGGCCATATGCCGAATGGCGTTCGATCGTGGTCACCTCCAGCACCAGTGTCGTGTCTGTGGGGATGTAGATGGAAGCAACGCCATTGGCTTCGAGACGCTCCAGAACGTGGCGCCACGCTTGCGGAACGATGTAAGCTGCAGGAACGGGGGCTGTCCGGCTGGTCTTGAATGTGTGCAGGTGAGCAATGGCCTTGGTGTAGGGAGCCTTGCGATCGTACTTCAGGCGCCGCTCTCCGGTGACGTTGCTCCATTCATAGCGTGCAGCATATCCCGGGAAGTCCAAGGAGTCCACGGCCGTGGTGTCGGCTTCCCAGCCAACAGGTGCATGGTCGAGTGCCATGAAAGCGGCATGCTGTTCCTGGCGCATGTTCCGGAGGCCGGTGGCGTGATCGGCTGCGGTCTCGGTGAGCACTTGAAGAAATGTCCGTGTGGCCCGAACGCGTTCACTGAAAGGTTTGAGCATGTGGGCTTCCGTCGTGTAGCCCAAGGTGTGGTGCAGGGCGCCATAGCCGGTTGAGTATCGCGGCGTCTCGAGGAAATCGACGATGCCCTCATCCGGTGTGGTCCCGATGCTGTTGACATAGGGGGTCATGGGTGCCCCCTGCCCTTCCATGCCTGAGTACAGCAAGGGATTGAAGACCTCTTCACTCCAGGAGCCCAGAGGTTCTCCCAATTTGTCCGGTTGGGTGGCGATAAGCGTCATCGCCGGCTGGTAATCCGCGCCATTCGAGGTGTGGGTGTCCACGAAGATGTCGGGGTTGAACCGCGTGAACATCCGGTTGAAAGACAAGGCGTTGCGGCTGTCGCACTTGACGAAGTCCCGGTTCAGATCGAGGTTTCTGGCGTTGCCCCGGAATCCGTATTCCTCGGGGCCCATCTGGTTGGCGCGGGTGCAGCAATTGCGGCGCAGTCCACCACCAACGTTGTACATGGGAACGATGGCGATACAGATGTTCTCCGGCAAGGGGGATGTTCCATCGAGGATGTCTGAAGCCCAATCCATGCAGGCGTTCACGCCGCAGGGCTCACCCGGGTGGATGGCGTTGTTCACCAGGATGCGGATGGGGGCAAGTGTGTCACCGATGACGAACAGATGGAGCGGTCGACCTACGTCGGAATCTCCGAAGACCGTCAACCGGCATCGGGTCGGGTATGACTCAGCAAGGGTGCTGTAGTGACTGATGGCTTGGTGCCATTCGGGGGTGGTATTGACATCGGACCCCTGGGCCTTGAGCTCTTTCGTCGCAAGCCCGGTCAAAATCGATGCTGCGAGAACAACAAGGGCATGACGCAGGCGAATTGGGCCGCCGGAAATCAAAATCATGGTGTCAAAAGTGGGAAATTGCAGCATGGAATTCGTGCCCTCCCCCGATGCGGAGCCCCGAACGGGGCAATTTCTGCTGGCGGAGCCCTTCATGTCCGACATGTGGTTCGGGCGGAAGGTGGTGTTCCTGTGCGACCACGATGAGGACGGAACCCTGGGTTTCGTGCTCGACAATTTCAGCGAACGGCCATTGCATGCCGTGTTGGATGATGCGCGGGATTGGCGTTTGCAGCAGCACGTTTCCATGGGCGGACCCGTTCACGATGACAGCCTGTTCTACCTGCATCGGCTGGGCAAGGAGGTGTCGGGGGCGATGCCGGTGTTGCCAGGGCTGTGGCTGGGAGGAGACTTCGATGAACTGAAGGCGGCCCTTTCCTCCGGACGCTATGGTGACGGTGACGTGCGCTTCTTCGTGGGTTACAGCGGATGGAATGGTGGTCAGCTTGAATCCGAGATCAAGGGAAAGAGCTGGTATGTCCACGATGCTGCACTGGAAGACAAGCTCCAGGCCATTTTCCATCCGCCGAGTGAAGGGCTGTGGAAAGGCATGCTGGCCTCCAAGGGACCGGGGTTTGCGCGTGCATCTGCCCTGCCCGTTGACCCCAGTCTGAACTAGGGTGCCGGGAAACCCTCGCGGTCAGGCGTCCGGGAACGCCCAGCGGACACGGTATCCGGAGTGACGGCGGACATTGAAGACGCGGCCGTCTTCAAACAGAAAGTATTGCCCCTTGATGGCGATGAGCCGGCCTTCGATGATCGGCTCTTTGTCCAGCGTGACCGAACGCACTTTCTCCGGAAATCCCGTGCTCGGGTAATGCAGGTGGTGCACGGTGTCGTCCTCTGAGATGAACTCCTCGAATTCTGGAGGGCATTCCTCATAAGCGGCCTCTTTGGCCCCAATAAGGGCTTCTGCCACCTCACCTGCATCGGGATTTCCAGCCGTCAGCATGGCCCGCCATTGGGTCTTGTCTGCGAAGTGTGCTTTCATGGCCACCTCGATCAGG
>CALKUW010000212.1 GCA_937996585.1 uncultured Flavobacteriales bacterium | reverse complement strand
GCCGCGCATCCTACACATCGGCATGGCGGACAACAAGAACCTCGATCGTCATGCGGAAGCCCTGGCCGGCCTTGAAGTCCACCTTCGAATCATCGGCGAGCCCTCGGAGCAGCAACACGCCATGCTGCGTGGTCATGGCATCGACTACAGCCAGGCCTCCAAGCTGAGCGAAGAAGAAATCCAGGCCGAGTATGCCGCAGCTGACCTCCTGCTGTTCTGCTCGACCCTCGAAGGGTACGGCATGCCCATCATCGAAGCACAGACGGTGGGCGTTCCTGTGCTGACCAGCCGGCGCGCGCCCATGGACGAGACAGCAGGAGAAGGCGCCCTACTGGCCAACCCGGAAGACCCTCAGGAAATCAGAGCGTCCATTCAGCGCATCCTGGACGATGCCGAATTGCGCCATGAGCTGATTGAAAGAGGCTTCGCCAATGCGGAGCATTGTTCCGCCGCCGCCTCGGCCCGCAAGCACGCCGAACTGTACGCCGAACTGATCGGGTCGCAAGACTGAATCGCGCCCCGCTGCCTCAGATGCGGGCCTGCAGGAAGCGCTGCACCTCGAACCAGCGCTCGGGCTTCAAGACGACCTTGCCCTCCTTGTCCAGCAGGAAGTAGGTGGGCGTCTGCGTGATCTTGTAGTCGTCCGTGATGGGAGCGTCCCAACCCTTGAGCTGGCTTACGTTCGGCCACGGAATCTGGTTGTCCGCAATCGCCTTCGTCCAGGCCATCTTCTGCTGGTCCACAGACACCCCGACCACCTGGAAGCCCCGGGAGTTGTAGTCCTTGTACATGGGCACGAGGTTGGGGATCTCCTGCTCGCACTTGTGGCACCAGCTTGCCCAGAACATGACCAGCGTGTATTCGTGCTTGGCCACTTCCGCACCGAGGTCCACCATCACTCCGGAAGGGTCGGCGATCTTGAAATTCGGCGGGGTGTTCCCCACACGAAGGTTGATGATGCCTTGCGCCCGCTGACGGATGACATCCGACAGGTTGGCGCCGCAGTCCTCGTCGAAGATGTAGTTGTCGAGGATGTACTGGCAGATGGTCTCCTTGCCCGTGTTGTAGAAGCCGTCCAGCATGTTGTACAACACGAATTCCAGCACGATGGGGTTGTCCTCGCATGCCGCCTTCACGAGGTCGATGCAGCTCAGGAAACCGGCATCCTTGCCGCCGCTGAAGGTGCGCATCATGGATTGGATGCGGTCGGGCAGCGCCATCGAACGGATGAGGCTGTTGTCGCTCACATCGAGATCGCTCAGGAACACCCCCTTGTCGCCGATGAAGCGGGGCTGCTTCCACGTCAGAAACTTCGCGAGGTAGGTTCCGGGGTAGTCCTGGATGAACTTCCGTTGGATGCCCGCGAGCTCGTCCTCCTTCTCCTTGACGAGGCGCTTGGTCTCCTCTTCCTTACCCTTTCCGTTCTTGTAGAGCTGGCGGATCTTGTTTTTGTTGGCCCCTTCCGCGCCGCGGTAAGCGAACCACCCCTGGTTTTCCCGGCTGTCCGTGCCGCCGCCCACCAGTCGGGCGTTCTGGAAGTTGATGATCAACACGGGCTCATCCGGATTCATGATGATGTCCCCTGTCTTCTTCGCGGACTCAAAACCGAGGCCATAGAAGCCGCGGCCGACCTCCACCTGCCCGAAATCGAACTGGCCGTTCACCAACTGGGTGGAGTCGATGGGCGCCACGTTGCGGCCCTCGGTCTCGAAGAGGTACAGCATGCCGGTCTTGTTCGGAATGCTGCCGGAGAACTTCACCTTGCCCACCTTGTCACCGCGGTTCTGATCGTTGATGCCATCGGTGTACAGCGGATTCTCCTGCCCACCACCGGACACCTGCTGACCGGCATCCGAGGATTCGGAGGGCATGTCTGCCGTGGTCGCAGCCGCTTCCGAAGCGGCTGCCTGCTTGACCTGTGCGGTCAGGGCTGCCGTGGGATCCACCTTGCGCGGCGCATTGCCCGATGCGGTCTCGTTGGCACAGGAAGTCAGGAGAATGAGGGAAAGGCTGAGCGAAATCAACATGACGTTCGAAGTCTGCATGAGCATGCCGAAAGTTACTTCCGACCACCCCGTGCCGCCAAGCCATCCGTGCCCCAGACCAACGAAAGAACGTGAATTACCGGGGCGGTGCTTCCGAAACCCCGCCGTCATCTGCCGTAAATTGGTGGAATGGATCGTCAGACCGCCCTGCTCGTCCTGCAATTGCCCGAGGCCCCTGCGCCGGAGGAAATCCACGACGCCTTCGAGGAGCACGTCTTCGGGCTCCGTGATTTCCTGTTCAGGCAAACGGTCATCCCCCAGGTCTTCCGGGCCAAGGTCGATCGCCTGCTGACGGCCTCCGAGGTGGGTGAGACGCTGGGCGTCGAATTGCCCTGCCTGGACAAAAGCTTGCCCGATATGGACCCGTTGGAAGGTCCAGCCGACCGGGTGGTCCGCACCCACCAGGAGAATGTGGGCCGCCTGCGCACGGCGATGGCCGCCACCCTCGACCCCACCTGCCTCACTCGGTTGGGCGAATGCCTCGTCCGCATGCAGCACCAGTACTTGAATTGGATGGCCGCATGGTCGGCGGACCGGCCCCTCGAAGGGGTCACCACCCGTCCGATGCGCGATGAATGGGACGCCCATACCTTGGCCGCCACCTTGGAGGCGGAACGCATGGGCAAACCCATCGCACCGGAGACGGCCGCTCGGCTTGAGGAGGAATTGCTCCGCATCCGCACCCTCGATGCGGCCGCGGTAACGGCTTGATTCAGCCCTCCTTCAATTCCTGGTACAGGTTCAGGATGATGCCGTCGGCGAGGCCGACCTTGGGGACGAGCATGCCTTCAGCCCCGACCAGCTCCATCGCCTGGAGGTAAATGCGCCCGGC
>CALKUW010000211.1 GCA_937996585.1 uncultured Flavobacteriales bacterium | reverse complement strand
GCTGTCCGACTTTGTTTCGGACCACCCGGAATTGATCATGGCAGCCCTTGATCTGGGAGCCTTGGCCGCGGAGGATGCGGTTACAGACCAGTACAAAGAGGCGCCCTGGCGCTTCGGCGTGGAGCGGGAGGTTGACCTCAGCCTTGAAAATTCCGGAAGCTGGACCTTCGAGAAGGACCGCTGGATCTGGCGGCTGGGCATCCACTGTGAAGGTGCGACGGGCATTGCCTTGCGGCTCGGCACTTTCGATGTACCGGAAGGCGCTGCGCTCTATGTCTGGAATGCGGAACGGAGCCAGTTCCTCGGCAGCTTCACCGAAGCCAACGAGAAGGAATGGGGATCATTGCCCCTCGGTCTGCTCGATGCCGATCGCGTGGTCATCGAATACCAGGAGCCGCTCGCCGTCCACGGACAGGGAGACATCCGGATCGAGCAGGTCGTGCACGGGTACCGCAGCCTGCTGCAGCACCCGGAAAATGCGCCAGAGGCAAGCATGGGTCCCTTTGGAAACTCGGGGTCGTGCAACATCAACGTGAACTGTCCCGACGGGGCGGACTGGCAGGTCGCCAAGCGGTCTGTGGCCCTCATCACCAACGGCGGGTTCGCCGTGTGTACGGGGGCGTTGGTGAACAACACCGCAGAGGACGGCACGCCCTACTTTCTCACGGCCAACCACTGCCTCGGAAACCCGAACAACTGGGTCTACTACTTCAACCACGAGAGCAGCACCTGCTCCGGTTCCACTGGCCCGACGAACCAGAGTGTCGCGGGCGGTACCCTACTCGTCAACAGCGGCAGCAGTGACGTGGCCCTCATCCAATTGAGCTCCACGCCCCCGGCGAGCTACAATGTGGAATATGCCGGTTGGGACGCCAGTGGGGCGACGCCGACCTCGGCGGTGGGCATCCACCACCCGAGTGGTGACGTGAAGAAGATCTGCTTCGAAAACAATTCACCGTATTTCTCCACCGCGGGCGGAGCGCAGGTCTGGTGGATCAACCAGTGGGAGCTCGGCGTGACCGAACCCGGCTCGTCCGGTTCTCCCCTGTTCGACCAGAACCAGCGCATCATCGGACAGCTCTATGGTGGCGCGGCGGCCTGTAGCGGCAGCGTCAATAACGGCGCCTACGACTACTACGGCCGAATGAACGTGAGCTGGGGTGTCGGCGTTTCCGGCTACCTCGACCCGTTGAACACCGGGCAGCTCACCATCGACAGCTACCCCACAAATTCGAACGCCAATACAGGCTGCACCCTGCCTTCGGCCTGCAACTATGACCCCGAGGCCATAGAGGACGATGGGTCATGCCAGATCGACGACGCCTGCGGCGTGTGCGGCGGCGATGGCACCAGTTGCACCGGATGCACGGATGCCACGGCCTGCAACTACGATGCGGACGCCACCATCGACGATGACGGGTGCATCTACCCGCCCGCCGGTGAGCCCTGCGACTGCGATGCGGAAGGCGCCCTTGACGCGACGTTATCGGCCAACGCGGCATCTGCCATCTATTCATTCGACGCAGCGGGTGAGCCGACATCGCTCGATATCTCGCTCGCGTGGACGAACACCGGTGGAGGCGCGAACTGGCCCGCAGACCTCACCATCGCCCTCACTTCGCCAGATGGAGCCTGTGCGGCCCTCGGGGGGTATGACTCCTCCCCGGCAGGCTGCAGCAGCATCGGCAACTACACCCTTTGGCCCGCCTCGTGGCAGACGTCCACGGACGGCACCTACACCGCCGCGGTCGATCTTTCCAACAGTGGTCTCTCCGGCAACGGAACCTGGGAAGTCTACCTGTTCAACGGCTACGGAAGCTCAAGCGGTGCCCAATTCAACGCCTCCTGGACGATTTCCGGGCTCTGCAACGGCTCACCCGACGGCGGTGGCGGTGGTGGTCCCAACGACTGCCCACCGGACTTCGACGGTGACGGCACGGTGACCGTCTCCGACGCGCTCATCCTCCTGGGCGACTTCGGATGCCTCGCGGGTTGCACCGCCGACCTCAACGGTGACGACTTCGTCAACACCTCTGACATGCTCATCTTCCTCTCCGCTTTCGGGGAGCCCTGCGAATGAGCTGTCCGCCCATCAACATCGAAAAGCCCCGCTCAGTGCGGGGCTTTTTCATGGTACCCGGGGCGGGACTTGAACCCGCACGGCCCATTCGGGCCAACAGAGTTTAAGTCTGTCGTGTCTACCAATTCCACCACCCGGGCATGGGCGCGAAGTTCAGGAAAGCGGAGGGATTGACCGCACCCTTTCAGGAGGTGGCTGGTCTCACTCGAGGTGGGCGGCAGACCAGCAAGACCCGGTCCACACGAGTTCGGCAAAGCGGCCGTTGGTTTCGTACTGCCGGGCCAACGTCAGCCAATTGCCCTGGGTGTCCTGGAGGTACACCTGC
Organism: uncultured Flavobacteriales bacterium; assembly: GCA_937996585.1. Taxonomy (GTDB): domain Bacteria; phylum Bacteroidota; class Bacteroidia; order Flavobacteriales_D; family Sanyastnellaceae; genus UBA8752. The sequence goes on along the minus strand of CALKUW010000211.1, from coordinate 2,607 downwards.
TGGTCGTTCATGTCGGGCTGCTTCTTGACCGCCAGCCGAAAGGACTGACCGGGGTATTCCCCGTCAGGGACGGTGACGTACAAATAGGGAAAGGTGAAATCCTGTGCGACGTAGAGGTCATAGCCCAATGGCAGGATGCCGATCGTGTCGGGGTCGAAATGAAGGATGGTGGGGCCCGTGGGACTCTCGAAGGGCAGGCCGTATATCGCCAGGACCGCAATGACGTCGCCCGCGCCGATCTGGCCATCGTTGTTGGCGTCGGGGTTGAAGGCCTGCGCCCGGACGCCACAGGCCAAAATCAGGGCCAGCAGCAGCAACGCGGTCTTCAGACGGAAGGAGACCAGTTTCAGCATTATAATTTGGTTCGAATGCAATATAATCCCATTTCAAGTGCGATTTTCTTCTGTTTTGTAGGTGTTATTGCGGGTGGGTAGAAATGCGGATGACAGGGTCGTCCTGAGCGGCCAAGGGGGCATCCGCTCCGCTATCTTCGCGGAAGACCACAAAACATGATCAAGGACGCTCCCCTCCACATGGTGGACCTCAAGGGCCAATACGCCCGCATCCAGGACGAGGTGGACCAGGCCGTGCTGGACGTCATCCGATCCGGTGCCTTCATCCAGGGGCCTGCCGTCAAGCAGTTTGCCGCCGATCTGTCGGTATGGCTAGGCTCCACTGAGCAGAAACCAATCCACGTCATCCCCTGCGCCAACGGCACGGATGCCCTGCAGGCGGCGTTCATGGCGCTCGGACTGAAGCCCGGTGATGAGGTCATCACGCCTTCCTTCACATACATCGCGACGGTCGAGGTCATCGGGCTGCTGGGATTGACGCCCGTGATGGTCGACGTCGATCCTCAAACCTTCAATATCGACCCGGTTGCCGTGGAGCAGGCGATTACGCCACGGACGAAGGCCATCCTGCCCGTGCACCTGTATGGTCAGTGTGCGGACATGACCGCCATTCTCGGCCTGGCTGAGAAGCATGGGCTGCATGTCGTGGAGGACACCGCCCAGGCCATCGGCTCGGGGTGGCGGATGGATGCGGAAGCCGACGCTTTCTCCATGGCCGGGACAATGGGGACGATTGGCACGACCAGCTTCTTCCCCTCCAAGAACCTCGGTGGTTACGGGGATGGCGGAGCCTGCTTCACCCGCGATGTGGCGTTGGCCGAAAAGCTGCGCATGATCTGCAACCACGGATCGCGGAAGCGTTACGAGCACGAGTTGATCGGCATGAACAGCCGGCTGGACAGCATACAGGCCGCCATTCTGGGGGTAAAGCTGCCCCACTTGAGAGGATACAACGAGGCACGACGGGCTGCAGCAAACCGCTACGATGACCTGCTCGATGCACACCCGTTGGTGACGGTCCCGCATCGGGACGGGCGTTCCGACCATGTGTTCCACCAATACACCTTGATCCTCGGTGAAGAAGGGGATGGACCGGAACGCCGGGATGCCTTGGCTGCCCACTTGACCACATCAGGAGTGCCTTTTGGCATTTATTATCCCAAACCCATTCACCAACAGGGGGCGTTTGCGGACCTCGATGCAGTAGCAGGGGCGCTGCCGGTCACCGAAGACCTGACCAACAGGGTCATCAGTTTGCCCATGCACACTGAGCTTACCGGCGATTTGCAGGTGCGCATCGCCGATGCGGTCCGGGCGGGACTGTCGTCGTAAATTTGCACGCGAACCCCGCCATCCCTTTCCTGTCATGAAAATCGCTGTTGTTGGAACCGGCTATGTCGGCCTTGTATCAGGCACCTGTTTTGCAGAAACCGGAAATGATGTCGTCTGTGTCGACATCGATGCCTCCAAGGTCGAGAAAATGCGCAACGGGGAGGTGCCGATCTACGAGCCCCACCTAGATGTGTTGTTCGAACGCAACATCAAGGCCGGCAGACTGTCCTTCACCACCGATCTCGCTGAAGCCGTGGGGCCCGCGGAGGTCATTTTCCTCGCCTTGCCCACCCCTCCCGGTGAGGACGGCAGTGCGGACCTGAGCTATGTGCTCGGCGTGGCCGACCAGCTGGGCAAGATGATCACCGAGTACAAGGTCATCGTGGACAAGAGCACGGTGCCGGTCGGCACGGCCGAAAAGGTGACCGCCGCCGTGGCCGCCCACGCCACCGTCGACTTCGACGTGGTCTCCAACCCTGAATTCCTCCGCGAGGGCTATGCGGTCGACGATTTTCTGAAGCCTGACCGCGTGGTCATCGGCGTGGGCAGCGACCGGGCAGAGGAGGTGATGACGCGCTTGTACAAGCCCTTCATCCGCCAGGGCAATCCGCTGATTGTCATGGACGAGCGCAGTGCCGAGCTGACCAAGTATGCGGCCAACAGCTTCCTCGCAACCAAAATCACCTTCATGAACGAGATCGCGAACTTCTGCGAGAAGGTCGGCGCTGACGTGGATAAGGTGCGCCGCGGAATGGGCACCGATACCCGGATCGGACCCCGCTTCCTCTTCCCAGGCATCGGATATGGAGGAAGCTGTTTCCCCAAGGACGTTCAGGCCCTGCACCGCAGCGGGCGCGAGGTTGACTTCGAGTTCGAGATCCTGACGAGCGTCATGGAGGTCAATGAAGCGCAGAAGACCGTT
>CALKUW010000210.1 GCA_937996585.1 uncultured Flavobacteriales bacterium | reverse complement strand
GGTCGATTTGCCGGCTCCGGGCTGTCCGGTGATCCATATGATGGGCTGCTCATTGGGCATGGGGCTAAAGTTAGCGCCGGTCAGCGCGTGACTATCGCGTCAACCAGTGGTATTCGTCACCGTAAAACCTGATTTTTTTTTCGCATTTAAACCATTGATAATCAACCACTCATGAATTTTCTCGAAAAAAAATGCATCCGAGCCGTAACCCCAGAGGAGCTCCTCAGGTATAGGGAAACGGTTTTGGTTACAGCCGCTCCCGCAAGGGAACAGGCGATTTGGTGAAACGAAGGGGCTCTCGAACGCGAGGGCCCTTTCTCTTTTCATACCCCTGGGTCAAAGCGGTTCGTCAGCAGAGAGCATCCGACCTTCACTTGCGGCGATAGCGCACGAAGAAGTGGATCCAGATCGACCGGCTGAGGCGCTGGAGCGGCGGGAGCAGGACCAGCAGGGCCACTACGCCGGTACAGAGGAAAAGCTCCGGCTGATCGAACATCCCGGTGAAGGGGACCCACCCCAGGTCGCCGAAGACGTAGAGGGCGACGAGCACCGCCACCCAGAGGGCCACCGTCAATGCGTAGCTGACGTAAGCCGCACCGAAATAGAATCCGGGCTCCCTCAGGAAATTCTCGCCGCACTGCGGGCAGGCCGCGTGCATGCCGTTGATCGAGCGTAGCCGGTAGGGATTCCTCACCTTGAACAGCCGCGCCTCGCGGCAGCCGGGACAACGGCTGCCGAGCATGCTGGCCATGAAGGAACGGGGTGGCTTGTTCACGATCCGAAACTAGGGCGTGGCAGAAAGCTACCGTGCTACCGGGGTTACCCGGCGGCAGCTCCGCCGTCGAGATGTTGCAGGGCCACCATGTCGCGGTACCGGCCGGATGCCGCCATGAGAACTTCGTGCGGCCCTTCCTCGGCGATGCGGCCAGCTTCCATGACCACGATGCGGTCCGCGCGCCGAACGGTGGACAGACGGTGGGCGATGACCAAGGCGGTCCGCCCTTCCATGACCCGCTCGATCGCGGCCTGCACCAGGCGCTCCCCCTCGGCATCGAGGGCGCTGGTCGCCTCGTCGAGGATGAGGATGGGCGGATTGTGGTAGAGGGCGCGGGCAATGGCCAAGCGCTGCCGCTGTCCGCCCGACAGCCTACCCCCTCCGTCACCGATGGTCGTCTCGAACCCGTCAGGCAGTTGCTCGACGAACTCGGTGGCGTGGGCGATGGCCGCCACTTCCCGGATGCGGGCGGCATCGGGTGTGGGGTCGAAGAGCGCAATGTTGGCCGCCACCGTGTCATTGAACAACAGGGGATCCTGGGTGACGAATCCGATGTGGCGGCGCAGGTCCGCACCTGCGGCATGGCGGAGATCCGTCCCGTCCATGCTCACGGTACCTGCATCGGGGTCGTACAGCCTCAACAGGAGCCGCGCCACCGTGGTCTTGCCACTGCCGGATGCCCCGACCAGGGCCACCGTCTCACCCTTCGCCACCGTCAATCCGAAGCCCTTCAAGGCAGTTTCTGCCGCGCCGGGATAGCTGAAATCAACCCGGTCGAAACGCAATTCCCGCTCGAAGGCCAGGGGCGCGGGGTGTGCAGGTTCCTCAACGGTATTCTCCGCCTTGAGCACCTCATCGAGCCGGTCCAGGGACGCGGCGCCCTTCTGGACCTTGAAGATGGCGTCGCTCAAGGACCGTGCCGGTGGAATGATCTGGCTGAACACCACGAGGTAGCCGATGAAGAGCTCGCCCTCAAGGCCTTCTCCGCGCAGGACGATGCGCCCCCCGACCGCCAGCAGGATGGCGATGACCGTCATCGAGACGAATTCGCTCACGGGCGAACTCAAGTATTCCCGCTTGTAGAGCTTCCGCATCAGCCGGAAATACCCCTCGTTGTGCTCCGCAAACCGCCCTCGAAATCGGGGCGCCGCATTGAAGGCCTTGACCACCACCATGGCCCCCAGGGTTTCCTCGAGCCGGCTGATCAGGTCGCCGAGCCGCTCCTTGCCGCGTCCCGCAGCCCCGCGCAGGGCCGTGGCGATGCGCGAGATGATGAAGCCGGCCACCGGCATAAAGACGAGGGCGAAGAGGGTCAATTCCCAACTGATGGCAAACAGCGTAATGAGCGACAGCAGGATCATGATCGGCGCCTTGAACAGCACCTCAAGTGTGCCGATGACGCTGAATTCAACCTCCATCAGGTCATTGGTCATCCGGCTGATCAGGTCGCCCTTGCGCTGCTCGGTGAAGTACCCGACGGGCAGGGCGAGGATGCGGTCGAACAGCTGCTCGCGTAAGTCCCGGGCCACCCCCGTGCGGATGGTGGCGAGGCTGTAGAAGGAGAGGTAGGTCACCAGGTTTTTGACGAAGGCGAGCACGGCGATGGCGCCGCACATCCACAGCAGGGCCTGTTCGGCACCGTGCTCGGCAACAAAGGTGTCGAGGTGGGTCGCCAGGCGGGCGAAAAGGGCTTCGGCGCCCTCCGCTGACCCGGCTGAAGCCCCTGACCCGTCCGCCGGCTCCGTCCGGAACAGGATGCGCAGGAAGGGCACGATGGCCAGAAACGTGAACAGCGAGAGGACGGAGCCCAGGGCATTGAAAGCGATGTTGCCCGCCAGGTTCAGGCGGTACCGCAGGACGAGCCGAAAAAGGTCTCCGAACCGCTTCATCAACCGGGCGTGCCGATGTAGTTGTGCGGGGTGATGGCGGACAGCTCGGCCTTGATGGCGTCCGACACCGGAAGTCCCGCGATGAACTCCGCAATGGAAGCCGCATCAATTCCGGCCTTGCCCCGGGTCAGCGCCTTGAGCAACTCATAGGGCTTCTCCACCCCCTCGCGCCGCAGCACGGTCTGTATGGCCTCGGCGACCACCGCCCACTGGGCCTCGAGGTCGGCGTGGAGCCGGGCCTCGTTGAGAAGGAGCTTTCCGAGCCCCTTGCGGAGGGCGTTCAGGGCGATGAGGCTGTGGCCAACAGGGACGCCCACGTTGCGGAGGACGGTGCTGTCGGTCAGGTCGCGTTGCAGGCGGCTGATGGGCAGCTTGCGGGCGAGGTGACCCAGCAGGGCATTGGCCACCCCTAGGTTGCCCTCGCTGTTCTCGAAATCGATGGGGTTGACCTTGTGCGGCATGGCCGAGGACCCGACCTCCCCTTCGACGACTTTCTGCTTGAAGTAATCGAGGCTGATGTAGTGCCAGACGTCCCGGTCGAGGTCGATGAGAATGGTGTGGATGCGCTGAAGGGCATCGCACCAGGCGGCGAGGTAATCGTAGTGCTCGATCTGCGTCGTGGGATGGCTCCGGTGCAGGCCCAGCTCCTCGGAAACGAAGCGGTCGGCGAATGCGTGCCAATCGGTGTCAGGGTAAGCCACATGGTGGGCGTTGAAGCCGCCGGTGGCGCCGCCGAACTTGGCCGCGAAGGGCACCGCCTCAAACTGGGCGACGGCGTGGTCCAGCCGCTCCACGAACACAGCGAACTCCTTGCCGAGCGTGACCGGGCTGGCGGGCTGTCCATGGGTCCGGGCGAGCATGGGCACGTCCTTCCACTGCTCGGCCAGACCGGCGAGATCATCCCGGACGGCTTGCAGGGCGGGCAGCAGCACGTCGGCCGTGGCCTCGGCCATGGATAGGGGAATGGCGGTGTTGTTGACGTCCTGGGAAGTCAAGCCGAAATGGACGAACTCGGCGCGGTCTTCGAGACCGAGGGGAGTGAGCTTGTCCTTGATGAAATACTCGACGGCCTTCACATCGTGGTTGGTCGTCTTCTCGATGTCCTTGACGGCCTGCGCATCAGCCGATCCAAAGTCCACGTAGATGCGGCGGAGACCCTCCACCTGCGCCTCGGTGAGGGCGGGAAGTTGGGGCAGGCCAACGGCGTGCAAGGCGATGAGGTACTCCACCTCCACGCGGACGCGGTACTGGATGAGCCCGGCTTCGGAAAAATAGGGCGCGAGCGGGGCGGTGTGGCGGCGGTACCGGCCATCAACGGGACTGACGGCGTGGAGGGGGGCGGAATCGGACATCGAAGGCGAACCGTTCAAAGGACGAAAATACAGTCCACGCCGCGGGCACCCCGTACCTTTCCGGCATGACGATCCACACGGTCACCCACGGCCTGTTCAAGTTGGACGGCGGCGCCATGTTCGGCGTGGTTCCGAAGCCGCTCTGGTCCAAGAACCACCCGACCGATGAGCGCAACCGGTGCGATTGGGCCCTTCGCTCCCTCCTGATCGAGGAGGGCAACCGGTTGATGCTCGTCGACTGCGGCATGGGCGACAAGCAAGGCGAGAAGTTCTTTGGCCACTATGCCCCGCGACCGGAGGACCTCGACGCCCAGCTCCACGCGCTCGGCTTCCACCGCAACGACATCACCGACGTCTTCCTCACCCACCTCCACTTCGACCATTGCGGCGGGGCCATCCGACGCCGACAGGACGACCCGGAACGGTTTGAACCGGCCTTTGCCAACGCCACCTTCTGGAGCACGGAGCGCCATTGGGCGTGGGCCAATGACCCCAACCCCAGGGAGAAGGCCAGCTTTCTCAAGGAAAACATCCACCCCATAGAGGCCTCGGGCCAGTTGAATTTTATCCCCCGCGCCGAGGGAACGACGGACACCCGCCAGCCCATCGATGGCTTTCCCGACCTCGACGTGCTCTTCGTGGACGGTCACACCGAGAGCCAGATGCTGCCCCTGCTCAAGCGGGGCGACCGCAAGGCCCTCTTCACGGCCGACCTCCTACCCGCGACCACCCACATCCCGGTGGCATGGGTGATGGGCTACGACACCCGGCCCCTGCTCACCGTCAGCGAGAAGGAGCGCATCCTGACCTGCGCGGAGCGGGAGCACTGGACCCTCCTCTTCGAACACGACGCCCACCACGAGGCCGCCACGGTCCACCGCACCGAAAAGGGGGTGCGCCTGGAGCGCGCCGGGCGGCGTTCGGAATTCGACTGGTGAAGACGGCGGGGCGTCAGCGCAGGCCTTGAAGACAATCGCGCACGATGCCCGGCCCGGTATATACCATCCCGCTGTAGACCTGTACGAGGTCGGCCCCTGCGTCGGCCTTCTCCCGGGCAGAGGGGCCATCCTCGATGCCACCCACGCCGATGATCGCGAAATCGCCCCGCTCCCGCAGGTAGCGGACCACTTCCGTGCTGCGGGCCCGCACGGGAGCACCGCTCAGGCCGCCGGCGCCGATGGCCTCAACCTTGGTGTCCGGCGTCCGAAGTCCCTCACGGGAAATCGTCGTGTTCGTCGCGATCACCCCGTCAATGCCGGTGTCGGCAACCAGGGCCACGATGTCATCGAGCTGGGCGTTGCTGAGGTCTGGGGCGATCTTCAGGAACACGGGGCGCTGGACGGCCTGGGCCCGGTTGTGCTCCTGCAGCCGCTGCAGCAGTGCGGTGAGCGGCGCGCGGTCCTGCAACTCCCGGAGGCCGGGCGTATTGGGCGAGCTCACGTTCACCGCGAAGTAGTCCACGTGGGGATGGAGTGCCACGAAGCAGGCGTGGTAATCGTCCGCGGCCTGCTCGTTGGGCGTGACCTTATTGCGGCCGATGTTGCCCCCGACAATGAGGCCCTTCGGCCGGCGCTTCAGCCGCTCCACCAGGGCGTCGAGCCCCCCGTTGTTGAAGCCCATGCGGTTGATCAACCCCCGGTCCTCCTTCAGGCGGAACAGGCGGGGCTTGGGGTTTCCGGGCTGCGGCTTGGGCGTGACCGTGCCCACTTCCACAAAGGCAAAGCCCATCGCCTGGAGTGCGTGAAGCCAACGGCCGTCCTTGTCGAATCCTGCGGCGAGCCCGACGCGGTGCGGAAACGCCAAACCCGCCACCGTCACGGCATCAGACGCTACTTCTCCAGGATTCATGGACCGGCGAAGTGCGCGGCCCACGAAGGGAAGACCGAGTCCGAAACCGAACAACCCCATGGTCCGATAGTGCGCGTGCTCCGGGTCCATGGCGAAGGCCAGGGGCCGGATGACACTGCGGTAAAGGCGGGTTCCGAGGGGAGCTTGGCTCATGGCGCGCAAAGATGTTGATAAAGATGTGGACACGGGACGAGGCGGGGTACGGAAGCACCCTCACCCCGCCCGGTAGATTTGGGGCGACCTGAAAGATGTTGTTCAACTGGGGGAAGAAAAAGCTGAAGCCTGAAGAGGCGGCCCGCATGTTCGTCCATGCGACGTTGGACAGCGTGGAGGATGCCTGGCCCGAAGTGCTCGGGTTAATGCGGGAAACGCCCCATATGGAGCGCCCGCCGGACATTGACGCATCCGAAGCAGCCCCATTCCTGCTGGTCGTGCTGGCCGGTAATCTGGATTTCATTCCCCGATTCTTCGAAGCCGGTGCAGACCAGGTCATCGTGGAAGCCATCCTCGCGGAATTGGCACTTCAACTCGAACTGCCCACGGATCAGTTGGCCGACCGCATCGCCGCCACACGCGATGCCATGGTCAAGCTCAACAAGCCGTCCAAGAAAACGGTGAGTGCGATGGCGCGCGGCATGTACCTCGGGTACGACCTCAACAGCTACCAGGAGGAATACTTCCGTTCGCTGAATGTGCCCAACCCCCGGTTCCTCATGCAGATGGAGGAGATCCTGCAGCACTTCCTGTGGGACTGGACCTCCTTTCACGAGCAGTACCGCCTTCAGCCGCATCCCCAGCAGGGCATCACGGCCTGACCCCACTCACCCCCGCCTTTCGATGTCCCGGGCCTGGTCCCGGTCCTTGATGGTGTTGCGCTTGTCCACGAGCTTCTTGCCCTTGGCCACGGAGATGTCCAGCTTCGCATAACCGCTGTCGGCGATGAACAGACGCGTCGGCACGACGGTGACCCCCACGTCGCGGAGCTTGCGTTGGAGCTTGGTCAATTCGGTGCGCTTCATCAGCAGCTTCCGGATCCTTCTGGGCTCGTGCGTCACATAACCGGCGTGGTCGTAGGCTTCAATGTGCATGTTGAACACGTAGAACTCATCGCCCTGAAAACGGCAATAGGCTTCTACAATGCTGGCCTTTCCAGCCCGGATGCTCTTGATCTCCGTGCCCTGCAACTGGATGCCCGCCGTGTATGAATCGGTCAGGAAATAGCTGAACGCCGCTTTCCGGTTCTTGATCTCGATGCCCATCGCTTCCGACAAAGTACGTCCGCCCCGTCCGGGTACTCAACCTTTTTCGATTTCGTGCGTCCTTTGTGTGCCCATGCGCTTCATTTCCTGCCTGCTCCTCTGTCTTTCTTCCATCCTCCTCCACGGGCAG
>CALKUW010000209.1 GCA_937996585.1 uncultured Flavobacteriales bacterium | reverse complement strand
CCGGGCGTGTTCCAATACGGCTCACCACCGTGGGGAACCTGGGCGGAAAGGGAAAAGGAGAGCGCACAGAACAAGCAGGCGCTCAGCAGGCGTTGGATACAATTCATCGGTCGGTTTCTACTTGCAGGCAGGTAAAGGACGCGCCAATCCGCGAACCGGTTGCAAGGTGGGTCACGAGTGCCAATCCGCAACGGCGCCCTGGAGGGCGAAGAGCTCGTCCCGGAGGCGGGCCGCATCCATGAACGCGAGTTCCTTGGCGGCACGCTCCATTTCGCCCTTGGTGCGGGCGATGAGCTTGTCCATGGCCTGGCGGTCCTTGGCTTGGACGTAGCCCGCCACCACGGGGTCTTCGAGGATGCCGACCCCGGAGGCCGCAGGTTCTGCGGCGATGGGTGAGGGGCGCTCATCGATCAGTTCGCTCTGTTCGAACACCGTCTTCTTGGAGCGCTTGACCTGCTGAGGTACGATGCCGTGTTCCGCATTGTAGGCTTCCTGTTTTTCGCGGCGCCGAGACGTCTCTTCGATGGTCTGCGCCATCGAGTCGGTGATGTTGTCGGCGTACATGAGCACGCGGCCGTTCACGTTACGCGCCGCACGACCGGCAGTCTGCGTCAGTGAGCGGTTGGAGCGGAGGAAGCCTTCCTTGTCGGCGTCCATCACGGCGACCAGGGAGACTTCCGGGAGGTCGAGGCCCTCGCGCAGAAGGTTGACCCCCACGAGCACATCGATGACGCCGTCGCGCAGGTTGCGGATGATCTCGATGCGGTCCAGTGTCTTGACCTCCGAATGGATGTAGGAGCAGGAGATGCGCAGCCGGTCGAGGTAGCGGGACAGCTCCTCGGCCATCCGCTTCGTCAGGGTCGTGACCAGCACGCGGTCGCCCGCTTCGATGGTCTTGCGGATCTCGCCGATGAGGTCGTCGACCTGGTTCTTGCAGGGGCGCACCTCGATGGGCGGGTCGAGCAGGCCGGTCGGGCGGATCAGCTGCTCCACTACCACCCCTTCGCTCTTCTCCAGCTCGAAGTCGGCCGGGGTCGCGCTCACGTAGATGATCTGGTGCAGCATCGACTCGAACTCGTCGGCCTGCAAGGGGCGGTTGTCGAGCGCCGAGGGCAACCGGAAACCGTGCTCCACGAGGGACACTTTGCGCGACCGGTCCCCGCCGTACATCGCCCCGACCTGTGGCACCGTCACGTGGCTTTCGTCCACCACAAGAAGGAAGTCGTCCGCGAAGTAGTCGAGCAGGCAGAACGGCCGCTGCCCGGGCTCCCGTCGGTCGAAGTAGCGGCTGTAGTTCTCGATGCCGCTGCAGAAGCCGAGTTCGCGCATCATCTCCAGGTCATGCGTGGTCCTTTCCTCGAGCCGCTTGCCCTCGATGAAGCGCCCCTGGTTGTTGAACCAATCGACCTGCTTGACCATGTCCTGCTGGATTTCCCAGATGCATTGGTTGAGGGTATCCTTGCCGGTCACGAAGAGGTTGGCCGGATAGATGCGCAGCGACTCGAAGGTGTGGAGCACGGTGCCGTGCTCGGGGTCGATGGTCTCGATCCGCTCGATCTCATTTCCCCAGAAATGCACTCGGACCGCGTGGTCGGCATAGGCCAGGAAGACGTCGACCACATCACCGTTGACACGGAAGGAGCCGCGGTTGAATTCGCCCCGGGTCCGGTGGTACAGGCTTTCCACAAGCCTGTGCAGCAGTGCATTGCGGCTGATGACCTGCCCGACCTTCACCTCGATGACGCTCTTGTGGAACTCCACGGGGTTGCCGATGCCGTAAATGCAGCTGATGGAGGCCACGACGATGACGTCGCGGCGCCCACTCAGCAGGGCCGAGGTCGCCGAAAGCCGGAGCTTCTCGATCTCCTCGTTGATGGCCAGGTCCTTCTCGATGTAGGTCCCACTGGAAGGGATGTAGGCCTCCGGCTGATAGTAGTCGTAGTAGCTGACGAAATACTCGACGAGGTTGTCCGGGAAGAACTCCTTGAACTCGCTGTACAGCTGGGAGGCGAGGGTCTTGTTGTGGCTCAGTACGAGGGTGGGCCGCTGTGTCCGCTCGATGACGTTGGCGATGGAGAAGGTCTTGCCCGAACCCGTAACCCCGAGCAGCGTCTGGTGGCGCACCCCGGTATCCACGCCCTCCACCAGCTGTCGGATGGCCTCCGGCTGGTCGCCGGTGGGCTGGAATTCGCTGTGGAGTTTGAAGCCGGTCATGGATGGGTACAAAAAAAGGGGGCAACGCCCCCTTTTTCCTATCGGAGTCCCCATGTTGGGGACGGAAATCTTATTCGGCCACCACTTCGAAGGTCACCTCCACGGTCACCTCCTTGTGCAGCTTGACCTTGGCGGTGTAGCTGCCGAGATCGCGGATCACCTCGCTGCCGAGGTCGATGTTCTTGCGCTCCACCGTGTGACCGGCAGCAGCGAGGGCCTCGGCCACCTGGATATTATTGACCGAACCGAAGATCTTGCCGCTCTCGCCGGCCTTGGCGCCGATCTTGACGGAGAGTCCGGACATCTTTTCGCCGAGGGCCTTGGCGTCCTCCAGAGCCTTCAGGGCCTTGTGGGACTGCTGGCGAATGGTTTCGGCCACCACCTTACGGGCACTGTCGGTCGCTGCAACGGCGAATCCTTGGGGGATCAGGTAGTTGCGGGCGTAGCCGTTCTTGACGTTGACGATGTCGTTCTTGGAACCGAGGCGGTCGACGTCCTGCTTGAGAATCACATCCATATCGTGGGGGATTTTCGTGGCTGATCAGCGGAGCTGGTCGGCGAGGTAGGGGAGCAATGCCAAGTGGCGGGCCTTCTTGATGGCCTTGCCGACGCGGCGCTGGTACTTGAGACTGGTGCCAGTCAGGCGGCGGGGCAGAATCTTGCCCTGCTCATTCACCAGCATCAGGAGGAAGTCGGGATCCTTGTAGTCGATGTACTTGAAGCCCTTCTCACGGAAACGGCAGTAGCGCTCGCTCTTTGTGTCGATGGCGATCGGGTTCAGGTAACGGACGTTCTTGTTGTCGGCCATGATCGTGGAATCTGGGGCGTTCAGGCTTGGGTTTCTGCGCCGGCAGCAGCCTGCTTCGGCTTCTCGCGGCGGTCCGACTCGCGGTCGCGGCGGCTCTCGGCGTACTCGATGTGGAACTTGTCCATCCGGGTCGTCAGGAAGCGGATGACCCGCTCATCGCGACGGAACTCCGTCTCGAAGGGCAGGATCACATCGGAATCGGCTTCAAACTCCACCAGATAGTAGAAGCCCGTAGACTTCTTCTGGATGGGATAAGCCAGTTTCCGCATCCCCCAATTCTCTTCATGGGTGATGTTCGCTCCCTTGTCTTTCAGGAGGTCCTTGAATTTCTTGACCACTTCCTTCGTCTGCTCGTCGGAGAGGACGGGAGTGGTGATGAAGACGGTTTCGTATCGATTCCGGGTCATATGCTTGGCGCAAAGGGGGCGCAAATCTACGCCAAATGCCGGGGGTTCACAACAGGGAGCCCAATGATTCTTTCACCGGCCCATGACGCAGGCAAAATGTGGGGTCCATGTGCAAAATTGGACAAGGCCCATTCCATTCGCAATCCCCAACTTTGAATCATGGCAGAGCGCAATGCTTTCCTCGTGTCGGCAAGGAAGTACCGTCCCACATCATGGGATACGGTGGTGGGACAGAAGTCCATCACGGACACCTTGAAGCACAGCATTGAATCGGGTCAGATCGCACAGGCCTACCTGTTCTGTGGACCCCGTGGGGTGGGCAAGACCACCTGTGCCCGCATTTTCGCCAACGCCATCAACGGCTTCACGGCCGAGCAGGCCGAACGTAGCTTCAACGTCTTCGAACTCGACGCGGCCTCCAACAACGGGGTGGAGCACATCCGCAGCATCATCGACCAGGTGCGCATCCCGCCGCAAGACGGTGAATACAAGGTGTACGTCATTGACGAGGTACACATGTTGTCCAAGGATGCGTTCAACGCCTTCCTGAAGACCCTCGAAGAGCCGCCGCGCCACGCCGTGTTCATTCTCGCTACGACCGAGAAGCACAAGATCCTGCCCACCATCCTGTCGCGTTGCCAGATCTACGACTTCCGTCGGATCACCACACGGGACATTGCCGACCACCTCGCCGTGGTCGCCGGTAAGGAGGGGGTCAACGCCGAGCCCGAGGCCCTCAATGTCATCGCCCAGCGTGCAGACGGCGCCATGCGCGATGCGCTCAGCATATTCGACCAAATGGTGGCCTCCAGCTCGGAAGGGGTGACCTATGATGCCGTGACACGTCATTTGAATGTCCTCGGTCACGACGTCTATTTCAGTATCGTGGATGCGGCCTTGGAAGGACGCATCGGAGACATGTTGCTGCAACTGGAGGAAGTGGTGGCTGCAGGTTTTGATGCCCACCATTTCGTCACGGGCCTGGGGCAGCACCTGCGCAACCTCATGGTGTGCAAGGACGACGCCACCCTGTCCCTCATGGAGGCGGGTGAGGCGGTCGTCGACCGGTTCAGCGAGCAGGCCAAGCGCTGTGGACTCCACTTCCTTGTGGGGGCCATAGGGCACGCCAACGAATCGGACCAGCAGTACCGGATGTCGCGACATCCGAGGTTGTTGGTCGAACTGATGCTCATGCGCATCGGCTCCCTCGAAGCGGTCAGCGCGGAGGGGGCAAAAAAAAAATGAGCTGATTCCCATCACGGGATGGGGTGTGGCGCTGCCGGAAGG
>CALKUW010000208.1 GCA_937996585.1 uncultured Flavobacteriales bacterium | reverse complement strand
CATACCGGGCGAGGGCGACCCTTCCCATGGCGGCTTGGATGTCCGTCATGTTGCACTTGAATCCGGGATGGGTCACATCGTATCGCCACGCCGCCCGCCCGGTGTTCTGGAACTTGGCGGCAGCGTCCTTCGATTGTCCGTGTAGGCAGTGGGCCTTCAACGTACGGTGGACTTCAGCTGAATCGAAAGCTTCCGGCAGGCGGATGGAGGCAGCGCCGCCCTCTGCCGTCGTCAGGTTCTTGACGGCGTGAAAGGAGAAGACGGTGATGTCGGCCTGTGCGCCAACGGTCTCGCCTTGAATCCTGCTGCCGAAAGCGTGTGCGGCATCGGACAGCAAAAGGGGGCGACCGAGTCGCCGCTGCTGGGGATGCTCTGATTGGAATCCATGGATGGAAGACCATTGTTCCAACGCATACCGCCAGTCTGCGCACGGCACCGGCCACCCGCCGATGTCAACGGGCATGACCACCTTGGTTCGCGGGGTGAGGCGGGCTTCGACCTGTTTCCACGTGATGTTGAGTCCATCCTGTTCGCCGGGTGCCGGGAGATCAATGATGACCGGCGTCGCACCGCGGTGCAGGACGACATTGGCCGTCGCGCAATAAGTGTAGGCCGGCAGGATGACCTCGTCGCCTGGCCCGACGCCGAACCAATCGAGTATGACACCGGCCAATCCGGTCCATGACCCTCCGCATGCCACATGGTCCACACCGAGATAGCGGGCGAGTTCCTGCTCGAAGGCGGCCGTTTCGGGGCCGGTGGTGATCCAACCCGAACGGAGCACGCGTTCCACGGCCGAAACGGTGGCCTCATCGATGAAGGGTGGGGCGAAGGAGATGGCCGGTGGCTCCGGCGGGCGCTGGTCGGCGTTGGACATCCCTGCGAAAATCGACCATGCCGGGCAATTCACCGCAGGCGGACTACATTCGCACCGAAAGCACGACCCCCATGTGGCTTGAAAAGGACAACCGCCTCGTCAGGGAATTCCGCTTCAAGGATTTCCAAGAAGCCTTCACCTTCATGACGCGCGTCGCCTTCCTCGCGGAACAGAAGGCCCACCATCCCACTTTCCACAATGAGTACAGCTATGTGCGCATTGAGTTGCACACCCACGATGCCGGCAGGGTGGTGACTGACCGTGACCGGGAACTGGCCGAAGCGATTGACGGTCTCCTTCAGTAATCCGTCGCGCTCCGAGCACCCGGCGACGGGCCACTTCAGTCCATGAAAAAAGGCCCCCGATTGGAGGCCTTTTTTCGTCGCTGTGGTGTGCAGGTTACTTGCCCGCTCCGTCGGCGGCCGGCGCCGGCGTCACATTGGCCGAGATGGTGATCCGGGTCTGCTCGGGTACCGTGTTGGCGTTGATGGTGACCGTTTTGGTCTGCTTGTTCTTCTTGCCCTTCGAGTTGAATTTCACCTCGATCTCGCCTTCCTCACCCGGGGCGATCGGCTCCTTGGGGCACTGGGGAACAGTGCATCCGCAGGAGCCCTTGCAGCGGTCAATGATGAGCGGTTCGTCACCTGTGTTGGTGAACTTGAAGATGTGGGTCACAGCATCGCCTTCGTCGATGGTGCCGAAGTCCCATGCATTCTCTGCAAAGGTGATCGTCGTCGTTGGACCGGCATCGGCTGCTTCGGGGGCCTCGGCCGTCTCCCGTGCGGCATCCATCTTGGTGTCTGGGGCTGCGTTTTCCTGCGGTGCAGCGGCGGCGGGAGCAGCGTCATTTGCGGTAGCGTCTGCACCGCCTCCGTTCTCGCTGGAACAGGCGATGAGCAACAGGGGGAGGGCCAACAGGGCCAATGAACGGTAGGATTTCATGATGTGGATAGTCGTGTTGTAGTGCAAATCTAGGGTGTCGTGCAATGCCTGTATGAGCAGGAGGTGCAGGTTCTTCATGCGCAGGGCGTGGATTAACGTCCGCTGATGCCCGCTGCTTTGTAGGTGCCGTCCTGAAGCACCTCGATGCCCCGCTGGAAAACAGGGTTGATCGGGTTGAATACCTCGTAGAAGGCACCTGTGTCGAAAAGGTTGCGGGCGAGGATGGCCTTGAGGCGCAGCTCAATGGCGGGAAGGCTGGTGTTCCAGTCCTCCTCGACGAACGGGACCTCTTCCCCCTCACCGAGGGCGACGATCTTGTCCAGCAGCTCCTGGGATACGGCGTAATCGCGGATGAAGGCACCGCGATCGGCATGGTCGCGCTCGAGGGTGGCACGGTTCGCATCGACGAATTCGAGGACGGAACGGTTGAAGAGCCCCTTTCGCAGCAGATCCGTGAAGTAAGTGCTGTTCATCGACGTGTCGATGGGCACGAACACGTCGGGCAGGATGCCGCCACCACCGTACACCGTGCGGCCCTTGATGAGGGTGCTGTACTTGAGGCTGTCGGGAAGCTCGAGGCTGTCCAGCGACATCAGTTCCCCTTTTTCGAACCGCTCGTACTTCTCCCGACGGTAGGCGTCGACCCCCTCGTCGTAGGGCTTCTGGATGCAGCGACCGGAAGGCGTGAAGTACTGCTGCACAGTCAACCGGACGGCGCTGCCGTCGGGCAGGCGCACCGGCCGTTGCACGAGTCCCTTTCCAAAGGTCCGCCGGCCGACGATCAGTCCACGGTCCCAATCCTGTACGGCCCCGCTGACGATTTCGCTGGCCGAGGCACTCGACTCATCCACGAGCACCACGAGTCGGCCCTTTTCAAAACGGCCCTCCACTTCCGCGATGCGGTCCTCCCGGGGGAATGCGCGACCGTCCGTGTAGACGATGAGCTTGTCATCGGGGAGGAATTCGTCGCCCATGGCGATGGCGGTGTTGAGCATGCCGCCACCATTGCCCTGCAGGTCGAGGATGAGGTCCTTCATGCCATTGGATTGCAGGTCGTCGAGCGCCTCGATCAGCTCGCCCATGGTCTCCTTGGAGAACCGGTTGACCTTGATGTAACCGATGCGGTCATCCACCATGTAGTGGGCATCCACACTGTAGATTGGGATCTTGTCGCGCTCGATGTCGAAGCGCAGGAGCTCGGAATCGCGACCGCGCTTGATGCCGACTTCCACATGCGTACCCTTGGGGCCTTTCAGGCGCTCCATGACGCCCTTGTTCCGGATGCCGATCCCGGCCACGTTCTCACCATCCACCTCCACAATGCGGTCGCCGGACATGATGCCGAGCTTTTCGCTTGGGCCGCCCGCAATGGTAGAGACGACCATGATGGTGTCCTTCATGATGTTGAAGCGCACCCCGATCCCTTCGAAGTTGCCGTTGAGCGGCTCGTCGGCCTGTTGCAGGTCCTCGGCGGGGATGTAGACCGAATGCGGGTCGAGCTCCTCGAGCATGCCCCGGATGGCCGTTTCGACCAGGCCGTCGAGGTCTACGGTGTCCACGTACATGCGGTTCATGTAGTAGAGGAGCGTATTGAATTTTTCCCCCTGGTCCTGCACGTTTTCCTGCGCACCGACCCGGTGGATCGGGGCCAGCATCAGGGTCATCAACAGCAGGGGGAACAGGGCGGATTGCACGAGGCGTTGCGTCATGTTCGAAAGATAGGGCGGCAGGCCACCGCTGAAGGGGCGCTCGCGGGGGGCAAATGCCAAAAAATGGAAGTCCGGGCAGCCGCGGGTTATCTTGCATCCTCCGGACCGTCGGGTCTGGAGAACCTGCTGCAAGATGAAAACCGAGAAGTTCCTGCATGGCTTGGTAGCCGTGTCGCTGATACTCAATGCCTGGGCCCTGAAGGGACAGACCGAGAGCGCCCCATGTCCATCCGACCTGCTCGCTCCGGCGACCGTGACGGTCGCGCTTCCTCCGTTCGATGTCGCCACTGCCTGGGAGCGCGCGGACAAGGAGGCCCAGCTGATGGGCAAGCACCTCTACGGAACGGTCACGGCACATCCCGCGGACCTCTCCCCGATGGCGGGAGCGGAAGTCCACGTGGTGGAAGTGCACCAGCCCGGCGTGGAGGGACTCGCCCTGCATTTCGATGACTTCCACCTTCCGGTGGGGGTGGAAATGTGGATTACGGATGCGGAAGGGCAATGGCAGGAAGGGCCCTACGATTTCCGGGACAATGACGACCACGGGCGCATCGCCTCGGGGGACGTTCCCGGAGAAACGGCGGTCCTGCGCCTGCGCATCCCGCAGGGGCTCGCCGACGGGGTTCGCCTGCACTTGGAGGGCGTGGCCGGGCTGTTCCGCGACGTTACAGCCGCGCGGGGTGGAAGCGGTCCCTGTCAAGTCGATGTGGCCTGTCCTGAAATCGTGGGGTGGGAATGCCAGCGCGACGCAACGGTGCGTCTGTCCATCATCGAGAGCGGGGGATCCTATCTGTGTTCCGGCGCCATGGTCAACACCACGGCGATGGATTGCCGGCGATACATGCTGACGGCCCTCCACTGCGCCAGCGAGGTGACCGATGACGAGTTTGCCCTGTTGAAAGTGTACTACAATTACGAGCGCCCGGAGTGCGGAGAGGGCAATGGCTTTTTGAACCGCCGCCGCACGGGGGTCATCCGACTGGCCGACTCCGATGACATCCAAGGCAACAACTTCGATGGCTCCGACTTCCTGCTCGTGGAGATTGAGGATGAGATCCCTTCAAGCTGGGATGTCTACTATGCGGGATGGGATGCCAGTGGTTCTGGAACGGGCAGCGGCGTCGGCATCCATCACCCTTCCGGTGACGTCAAGAAGATCAGCACCTTCACACAGAACACCTCGAGCATCAGCCTGGGCGCCTTCGGCTCCCATTGGCGGGTCTACTGGGTCGAGACGGTGACCGACCACGGCGTGACCGAGGGGGGGTCATCGGGGTCGCACCTCTTCAACGAGGAGGGGCTCAGCATCGGTACCCTTTCGGCCGGCCTGTCCGCCTGTACCAATGGCGGTGCCGGCGGTGGCACCGGACCGAACCAGCCGGACTACTACGGCAAGATGTCCTACCACTGGGACGACAACCCCAACCCGGACGATGAGAAGCTCTATCTGTGGCTCGATCCGGCCGGCCTCGGTTGGGACATGATGAACGGCGCCTATCCCGACGATGAGGCCGAGGTGCCGTGCGGCCCCGACCAGGCGTGCGAAGCCCTCGTCGATGTGGAACAGATGGACCTCGCCCGCGACCTGCGCGTACAGCCGAACCCCGCCCGGGACCGCATCCATGTCCGGTGGCCCGGAGGCGACTGGACCGGTCCGGCCACCATGGTGCTCCGCGATGGAGCCGGTCGCATCCTGCGCGAAGCGAAGTGGTGGGGTGGCGCCATGGAGATCGACGTGGCGGATTGGCCCCGGGGACTCGTTCTGCTCACCGTCGAAACCACTGAGGGAGCGCAGGTGACCCGTCGGGTCATCCTCGATTGATCAGCGGACCCAGACCAGGTCGACGAGCTCCACACGGGTGCGGAATTCGCCGAAGGCGACGGTGGCCCTCTTGCCCTTGATGGAGAGCACTTCCCCGCGCTGACGCCCGTCCTTCAGACGGACGGTACTCCCGACGGCGATGCGGTCAATGTGTTGTTTCGGTCGGGTGGATTTCCGCTTCTTTTCCGCCGCAGCCTTTTTGCGGGCGGCAGCCTCCTCCCGCTCGGCCTTCTTGGTCGCCTCGACCGATAAGTACTTGCGGATGTCCTCGAGGAGGGCTTTGTTGGCCTGTCCGGATTTGAAGCGGTCGATGAACTGTTGCAGTTTCTTGCCCCTGAGGAGCGCGGCATTCTGGTCCGAGCCCATCCGTTGGACGGATTCCTGTCGCTCGGCCAGGCGGGCGGCTTTCTGGTCGTAGTCGCGCTTGGCTTCAGCGGCTTCGTGCTCCGCCTTGAGCTGCCGGTCCGTCATGCGCACGTGCCGGGCCTTCTCCTTCTGCAGATCGGCGATGAGGGCATCGAGCTTGACCTTCTTCGGGTTGAGTTTCTCCTTGGCCCGTCGGATGATGCCCTTGTCGATGCCGTTCAATTCCGCCACCTCGAAGGTGAAGGAGCTACCGGGCTGTCCGAGGTCGAGGTGGTAGGTCGGGGAAAGGGTCTCCGCATCGAACAGCATGCTGCCGTTGACCGCTTCCGGCATCTGGGTGGCCCGGGTCTTGATGTTCGCGTAGTGCGTGGTGATGACCCCGAAGGCCCCCTTGCCATAGAGTTCCTCGAAGAACACCTCGGCCAAGGCGCCACCCAGTTCGGGATCGCTGCCCGTCCCGAACTCGTCGAGCAGCAGGAGGCTGTTCACGCCCGCCTCTTCGAGGAAGCCCTTCATCCGATTCAGGCGGTAGCTGTACGTCGACAGCTGGTTCTCGATGCTTTGGTTGTCCCCGATGTCGGTAAGCAGCGACTTGAACAGCCCGAAGGCGCTGTCGGGATGGACGGGCACGAGCAATCCACTTTGGACCATGGCCTGGAGCAG
>CALKUW010000207.1 GCA_937996585.1 uncultured Flavobacteriales bacterium | reverse complement strand
ACGGGGGCACAGGTGCCGCCGTCGGCCATATCGTCGGCAAGGTCCTCCTGGGAAGCCCAGTCATCGATCATGTACTTGTACTCCACGGTGCCGGCAGGAATGCAGACGGAAACGCTGTACACGCCATCGCCATCCGCATCCGTGAGGGTGTTGTAGTCGGCAGCACCGCACCATCCGCACCAGGGACCGGTGACGTGCACGCTGGAGAAGGTCTCCCCGCTGCAGGACATGTCCACGTTGAACGTGGTCATTGTCGTGAGGCAGTCGCCATTGCAGTCGAAGTTGGCCGCTGCATAGGTGCAGCTACCGTCATCGGTGGTGGCGGCCGCATCGTAGTTGCATGCAGCAGCATCGGTACAACCGTCCACGCTGCAGGATGTCTGCTGGAAGCTGTAGACCGTTTCAATCAACTGGCTCTGGTCTCCGTTCGGGAACACCTGGATGTACAATTGGCCACTGATCTCCCCATCCGTGGTCAATTGGGCAAGCAGGACTTTCTGGTCCGCACCCGAGATGCCGTTGGCGCTGCTCGGCAGGATGTACCATCCGCCGCCGATGGGCGAGCTGATGTCCACATTGCCGCCTGCGCCGAAGCCCACCTCCCAGGAAGTGACGTTCGGATCTACGAGCACGGAAACATCCGTTTCACCGTCGGCGAGGACGGGCTGCTCATCGATGCCGATGGTCACCCAGCTGTCGTAAGCGGCATCCGGGAAGGGGCCATAGTACAATGGGTTGATGGAGGCCGCCGTCGTTCCTCCCAACGGATCCTGGTAGAAGGATGTCGTCGTGTTGAGGAACAGCGGATCGGTGGCATCACCAATGCAGGCTGAAACGAAGTCATTCGTGTCCGGAGTGGACAGATAGACGCGATAGGTTGTCATACCGCCCACCACGTCAGTGGCGTGGGTTTCCACGGAAAGGTGGAAGCCTGCCGTGTCGCCAGCGACACTGAAACAAGCATTCTGGGCGGATGTGGCACCGATGAAGGTGACCAGCAAACAAGCGAGGGAGTACAGTTGAAAGCGCATGTTTATGCAGTTAAGCACATCTAAATTACACATTTTCGTCGATGTTTATCGCTATTCATCGAAAAAAAATATGCTTTGGTCGACTACAAACCGCCGAAACCCCCGCCAATTCCGGCACGGCGGGTAGCGGGCTACCTTTGCCTCCACCATGTTCGAAAACCTCAGTGACCGCTTCGAAAAGGCGTTCCAGCGCATCCGCGGGGAAGCCACTATCACCGAAGCCAACATCGCGGAAACCGCCAAGGAAATCAGGCGTGCCCTGGTCGAGGCCGATGTGAACTACAGCGTCGCCAAACGCTTCGCCAACCGGGTCAAGGAGGCTGCACTCGGAAGGGATGTGCTCACCGCCGTCAAGCCCGGACAGCTCCTCGTCAAGATCACCCAGGAAGAACTGGCCGGGTTCATGGGCAGCGCCCATCAGGACCTCAACCTGAAGGGCAAGCCGGCGGTCATTCTCATGAGCGGACTGCAGGGGTCAGGAAAGACCACGCACACCGCCAAACTGGCACTGCACCTGCGTTCCAAGCACGGCAAGCGGCCCCTGCTCGTGGCCTGTGACGTCTACCGTCCCGCCGCCATCGACCAGCTCGAAGTCATGGCCAAGCGCGTGGGAGCGGATGTCTTCACCCAGCGCGAGCAGAAAAACCCTGTCGAGATTGCACAAGCCGCCCTTCGGCACGCCCGCAGTCACGGCAATGACGTGGTCATCGTGGACACCGCAGGGCGCCTCGCAGTGGACGAGGAAATGATGGATGAGATCGCCCGGATCAAGCAGGCGGTGGAGCCATCGGAGACCCTGTTCGTGGTGGATGCCATGACCGGCCAGGATGCGGTCAGGACGGCCCAGGCCTTCCACGAACGCATCGCGTTCGACGGCGTCATCCTGACCAAGATGGACGGCGACACCCGCGGCGGTGCGGCCCTCTCCATCCGAGAGGAGACGGGCAAACCGGTCAAATTCGTCGGAACGGGTGAGAAGCCCGAGGCCCTCGAGCCCTTCCACCCGGACCGCATGGCCCAGCGCATCCTCGGCATGGGAGACGTGGTCACCCTCGTGGAGAAGGCCCAGGAGCAGTTCGACCAGGAAAGCGCCAAGAAACTCGAGCGGAAAATCCGCAAGAACAGCTTCGATTTCGAGGACTTCCTCGAGCAGGTGCAACAGGTCAAGAAAATGGGCAATGTCAAGGACCTCCTCGCCATGGTGCCCGGTATGGGCAAGGCCCTTCGCGGAGTGGACATCGACGATGACGCCTTCAAGCACATCGAAGCCATCATCCGGTCCATGACGCCTGATGAGCGCAAGAATCCAGATAAGCTCAACGGCAGCCGGAAGAGCAGGATCGCCCGCGGCAGTGGACGCAACGTCCAGGAAGTCAACCAACTCATCAAGCAATTCAGCGAGATGAAGAAGATGATGAAGATGATGAGCGCCGGGGGCAATCGCCGTGGATTGTCCGGTATGATGTCACGTCCAGGCCTGCCCGGCGGAATGAGGATGCCCCGCTGATGTCCGAGAACGAGACTACCATGGAAACCGCCATTCTGGACGGCAAGGCCCTGTCCCAACAGATCAAGCAGGAAATCGCTGCAGAGGTGGCGGAATGGGTGGCCCAAGGACACCGGAAGCCTCATCTCGCCGCCGTGCTCGTCGGCAACGACGGTGCCAGCCGCACCTACGTCGACCACAAGGTCAAAAGCTGCGCCCAGGTGGGGTTCACCAGCACCCTCATCGAGCGGCCCGCGGACATCACCCAAGCCGAATTGTTGGACATCGTCCACGGTTTGAATGCCGATGACGGCATTGACGGATTCATCGTCCAGCTTCCCCTCCCCCGCCACATCGACGATCAGGCCATCATCGAAGCGGTCGACCCCAAAAAGGACGTCGACGGCTTCCACCCATCCAACATGGGCAACCTGGCCCTGGGATTGCCTGGCTTCGTCCCCGCCACCCCGGCGGGCATCATGACGATGCTGGAGCGTGCCGGCATTGAGACGGAAGGGCGCCACGCTGTGGTCATCGGGCGCTCGAGCATTGTCGGAACGCCCATGTCACTGTTGCTGAGCCGATCGGGGAACCCCGGCAATTGCACAGTGACCCTTTGCCACAGCCGCACCCGCAACCTAGCGGAGGAATGCCGCCGTGCGGACATCTTGGTGGCCGCAGTGGGCCGTCCCGAGATGATCAAGGCCGACATGGTGAAAGAAGGGGCCGTGGTCATCGACGTGGGCATCACTCGCGTTGAAGACCCCACGGCCAAGCGAGGCTACCGACTCAAGGGCGATGTGGACTACAACGATGTCGCACCGAAGTGCAGCTGGATCACCCCCGTTCCCGGCGGTGTCGGTCCCATGACCATCGTGAGCCTGTTGCGCAACACCCTCGCGGCAGCGCAGCGCGGCGCCTCATCCTGATCCATGCCTGTGACCGCCACCGACCGCGCGTGGATGGCCCGTGCCCTCAACCGTGCCCGGCTCGGTGAGATCGGTACTGACCCCAATCCACGGGTCGGTTGTGTGATTGTCCGAGACGATCAGGTCTTGGCCGAGGGACACCACGCCATGTGCGGCGGACCGCATGCGGAGGTGGCGGCCCTGGAGGCCCTTTCCGCACATGACGCGTCATTGATGGAAGCCACGGCATACGTCACTTTGGAACCGTGCAGCCACCAAGGGCGGACACCGCCATGTGCCGACCGGCTCATCGGATCCGGAATCGGCCGCGTCGTTGTGGGGATGCAGGATCCGGATCCCCGCGTTGCGGGTTCGGGCATCGCCCGATTGCGGGAGGCCGGCATCACCGTGGACGTACTTGAGGCCTTTGCAGCGGGGCGCTGGCTCAACCGGCGATTTCTCTCTTCGCTTGAACGCGGCAGGCCCTGGGTGGTGCTCAAATGTGCCGTCAGCGACGATGGATTCATGGATCCCCCGCGTCAACCCGGACAACAGGGCAGCTTGGCCATCACGGCACCGGCATTGAGGCGACTCACCCACCGCTGGCGCGCGGAAGAAGGCGCCATCCTGGTCGGGGCGGGCACCCTCGCAACGGATGACCCGGCGCTCGATGTCCGCGAATCCAGTGGCCCCCAGCCGCTCGTGGTC
The DNA here is from genome assembly GCA_937996585.1 of uncultured Flavobacteriales bacterium. Lineage (GTDB taxonomy): Bacteria > Bacteroidota > Bacteroidia > Flavobacteriales_D > Sanyastnellaceae > UBA8752. The sequence goes on along the minus strand of CALKUW010000207.1, from coordinate 2,118 downwards.
GTACTCGACCCCAATGGCCGAACCTCGCCCGAATCGAAGGTGTATCAACCCGGTCGCTCCACCCTGGTCATCGGCGGTCCTCCCTCCCTGCCTCCGCATGTAGAACGGGTTTCGATGGCAGATGCAGCGGATGCCTTCGACACTGCCCTCATGGCCCTGCAGGAGCGGTCAGTTCGTTCCGTCCTGGTCGAGGGTGGAGCGGAAACACTGAGGGCCTGCCTCGCATCGGGACCGTGGGATGAATTCCGCGAATGCCGCTCCCCTCGCCCGACGGGTGGTGGGCTTCGGGCAGTTCTACCAGGGGAAAGCGAACAATACTGCCGCGGGGAGCATCCCTTCGGTGCCGATACCGTTCGGTATTTCGTGCACCCCGACAGCGTGTCCTGGGTGGGCGATGCTCCACCCCCCACCCTTTCCGTTCCTTTGCCGTCGTGATTGCCCTCCTGCTCAGTGTCGTCGTGTCGACGCTGCTCTTCTCGTGCTTCCGACTGTTTCCGCGCTTCGGTGTTCAACTTGAGGAGGCCGTGGTCATCAATTACATCGTGGCGAGTTCCCTCTCCATCGGCCTGGCAGGTCCCGTTCACGCTTGGGGTCGCCTTTTGGAACCCAGCACAGCCGCCGGAGTGGTCATGGGGTTGGCGTTCCTCTACATGTTCAAGAAAATGGGCGAATGCACGCAGCAGCTGGGCATGGGCGTCACCGCGATCGCCACCAAGATGTCCATGGTGCTGCCCATGTCGGTGTTCATCCTTCTGGATCCCGCTGATCCGATCACATGGCAGAAAGCGACGGCCGTCGTGCTCGCCTTCCCCGCCGTGTGGCTCGCGAGTACGCCATCATCCAAGGGCCCCTCTGCCGGAACGGCCGACCTCGGCGAATCCTACCACATTCGCCCCTGGGTCCTGCCCGCCATTGTTTTTTTCGGTTCCGGCATCATCGACCTGGGCTTCGGCTGGTTCTCCACCGCCGAGCACATGACCTGTGATGCAGACCGGTTCACCTTCTCAGCCGTGCCCTACACGGTGGCTGCATTCATCGGCATGGGCCGTTGGATGACGCGCGAGGAGAGCAAGCCACAATGGGGCAAATCCACCATCATCGGTGGAATCGTGTTGGGCATCATCAATGTGGGCTCCCTCTTCTTCCTCCTCCTCGCCTATCAGAGCATGCCTTTCCCGCGTTCGGCCATCGTTCCCGCCAACAACCTCGGTATCGTACTCGCAACGGCGCTGGCCGGCATCATTCTGTTCCGCGAGCGTCCCGGATCTCGCAATATTGTCGGCTGGGCCTTTGCCATTACGGCACTCATGCTCCTCCTCCTGACGGATTGAGTTCCCTTTCGTTCCTTGCCGGCATGATGCGGCCGATCCTGTTTCCCTTGATTTCCATGTTCCTCCTGCTTCAGGCCTGCACGCCGGAGCCGGAAGTTGCCGATCTGCCCCCGGCTGCGGTACCCGATGCCGCTCCGGTCGATACCAACGCGGTGGAAGAGGAAGAGCCGCCCGCGCCCGTTGCCCCCGATACGGTGCGATACCTCGCCCTCGGGGACAGCTACACCATCGGGGAAAGTGTGCCCTCCGCGGGGGATTGGCCCAACCAACTTGTGGACTCCCTATCGCTCCGGTTGCCCGGCACGCATTTCGAACCCGCGCACATCATCGCCACCACGGGCTGGACGACGGCCAACCTTTCCCAGGGCATGGACGCGCAACAGATCGACACCTCGACCTTTGACCTCGTCTCCCTGCTCATCGGCGTGAACAACCAATACCAAGGGCTGGCCCTGGAGGCCTATGAAGTGGAATTCGTGCAGCTGCTTAACCGCGCCGTCGACCTTGCAGGTGGCGATCCGGACCGGGTGTTCGTGGTGAGCATTCCCGACTACGGATACACCCCCTTCGGCCAGAACAACCAAGCCAACATTTCACAGGCACTGGCGGGATTCAATGCCGCTTGTGCGGAACTGACGCTGGCTGCGGGCATCGCCCACTACAACATCACGCCCATCAGCCAGCAATGGCCCTCAGCCCAAGACTGGGTGGCTCCCGATGGCTTGCATCCCAGCGCGGCCCAGTACGCTGCTTGGGTGGCCTCCTTCGTGGAGGATGTTGAAGCGCA
>CALKUW010000206.1 GCA_937996585.1 uncultured Flavobacteriales bacterium | reverse complement strand
CGGCTGTCCAGGTAGACGACGGCGCGCGTCCCGTTCGACATCTGGATCAAACCTCCGGGCACGCGGTAGCGTTCCGGGATCTGGTCCATCCCTAAAGCGGTGTGAATCCCCACCTCGTCCGCAAAGCGCACGCGTCGGTCGCTCATCACCGGCATGTAAATGTCCCGGTCCTGGAGAGGATTTGCTTGTAGCCGCTTCGGCGGCGCAGAACGTTTTCGAACCGTTTGAGGTAGTCGTAGGTATTCGGGTAGTCAGTCTTCAATTTCGCTTCGGGATATGCCCGAGTCGGGTCACGGGGGTCTTGCGGCACGATAATCCACGCAGAGGGTTCGGCCTGCCAGCGCTGGACGTCTCGCCCGCGGAGGAGGGGATAGAGTAGGTCGGGCTCGATAGGTCGGGCCACCTCCTCTACCTTGACCTTGGCCCCCTCGGTCAGGTTCCGCACCACCCAGAGCCCATCGGGGCGCCGGAAGACTGGCTCCACCCAGTAGACCGCGTTCGCCCCGCCGGTGTTGACCCCCTCGTGCGCCTCATACACGGACCGGCCCAGGATCTTGCGCACAGCGCGCAGGGCCTTCGGGCGGGCGGTGAGCCAGGGGGAGGTGGGGTCGTTGGGGTCCACGGGTTCGGCCTGGAACTGGAGCCGACGCGTGGCGGAGAGCACCTCTTCGAGGGTGCTCTCGTAGGTGAAGCGGGCGCCTTTCGTCTTGCGCCAGACAGTGTAGGGCACGGGGTAGCGGGTCGGCTTGCCCTTCTTCAGCACCATGACCGCCGTGCAATTAGAGGCGCCTTCGAAGGGCTTGAGGTCCACCATATCGTCCACGTGGACGATCTGGAGGGGAATTCCGCGGTTGCCGAGCTGCGGAATGCGCAGCCGTCGGAATCCGGCCCCCGCTCCGGCCGTCTTGAAGAGCGACTGCGTGATGACGAAGCCGAGTTTTCCCCCATCCTTGAGCAGGGTATCGGCCACTGTGTAGGTCATCAGCGCAGAGATGTCCACCTTGACGGCGCCCAGGCGTGGGCGGCCACCTTTGAAGGTGCCTGCGATGCCGTAGCGGAGCCAGAGGTCCCGGATGCTCTTTCGATACTCATCGGGCAGGTGCTCCCAGTTGATCCAGGGGGGATTGCCGACGACGTAGTCGAACTGGCCCACGGTAAGCGGGGCGAAGTTATTCTTCAAGAGCCGCGCCCAGAGCCCGTTCATGCCGCGGCGGTGAAGGTCGAGCATCTTCTCGTAGAGTTTGGAAGTCTTCTCGACGGTGCGGGCATCCCATGCCTCCGCGGGTAGGTCCAGATCCGTCTGGCAGCGTACGAGAAAGGCATCTGCGTTCAGAGAGGAGTTCAGGCTATTCTCGAGCAGGGCGCAGAAGCGGTCGAAGCGTCCTGGCGTGCACAGGCTCAGAGGCACGTCGAAGGTCCCGATAGTGGTGGGGAAGCAATAGGCATCCTGGCTGAGCAGATCCCCCGGGACCGGGCCGCGCACCGAATCGGCTAGGTAGACGGGGATGGTTACCTCGCCGCGCCGATGCTCCAAGAGGTCCACAATGGCCAAGAGGTAGTTCACCCGCGCCGTCAGAACCGCCAGCGGATTCAGATCGAAGCCCACCACGTTCTTCAGGATGCTCTCCAGAAGGTGCCTCTCCGGCACCAACAGCGCCCGGCCCAACCCGACCATCCGGGCGATGATAAGGGTCAGAAAGGTCCCCGAACCGCAAGCGGGGTCCAAAAAGCGCGTGGTCAAAAGTTTCCGACGCATCCCGATTTCGTCGCAACGTGGATCGCCAGCGAAGAACTCGCTGTCTACCTGAACCAGCAGCCGCTGGGCGAGCCAGTCGGGCGTGTAATATTCGCCCAGGTTGTGGCGGATCTCGCGCGGCAGGAGGTAGTGGTACAGTTTCTTGAACAGGTCGCGGGTCTCTTCGGGAACAAGCCTCAAGGTAGTTGGGTCGTACGCCTCCAGCCGCTGGATGATCTCACGGAGCGCCTTCTCGATATGCTCGTTCCATGCGTGGAGATACCAGGTGAAAAAGTCGCCCTCGAGCAGGTTCAGGATGCCATAGGCCTGGAAGATGCCTCCTGATTCCATCTCGCCCAGGCTGCGCCGGAGAGTATCTCTATCCACACCAACCAAGTTCCCAAACGCAGGGACGCCTAACTTGACCCCGAGGTGGCGTGAAACGGCCAACCACGCCAGCAGTTTGACGAGCAAGGCAAAGTAGGTGTGCAGCACGAAAAAGAAGCGTTGGGCCTCGTCCGCGTCGTGAATGCAAAGGCCGGCCTTGCGCACCCATTTCTGCAGCGGCTGCAACTTGCGTCCGCCGAAGGCCTCCGAGTAGTCAATCGCCTCTCTGAAGAAGAGCCGCCACTGCTCGAAGAGCTTGGAAACGAGGCCATCCGCTTGTTCAAGAGTCTGGTTAAGCCCTTGGAATAGAGCGCGCAGGATATTTTGGGTACGCAGTTGCTCGATAGAGAAATCACGGCTGAGGTTTTCGGAGGTCAGAGCGACGCCCGAAGAAAGGCTGGTCAACCAGGTAAGCAATCGCTCCAAGGAATGTGGGTTGACTTCGACGGGAGGCTCTTCTAGCCACTGGCCGTTGATGTAGCGGACGAAAATGAGGAAATACCCATCGAAGACCACCCCGGCCAGGCGATCCATCTCGCGGCGCTGTTTTTTCGCCAGGCCGCTGATGTAATTCTTGACCTGCTGGATCGCGTGT
>CALKUW010000205.1 GCA_937996585.1 uncultured Flavobacteriales bacterium | reverse complement strand
TGGCCAGCGTGCGGCACATGAAGCGGAAGTGGGCGTTCCTGGGGCATACCGCCTTCATCTGGAGCATGTATTTCATGATGACCTATGTGGTCTTCCTGGGCATCGATGCGCTGCAGGGATTGACACCCGCCATGGCGCTGTTCGTCATGATGGCCGGCGGCTTCGGCATGGTGATCCCTTCACCGGGCGGCATCGGCAGCTACCAGTTGGCGGTGCAGTATGCCCTGGTGGCGATGGGCTTCAATGAGGTGCTGGGCCTGGCCACCGCAAACGTCATCTGGGCCACCCAGACCGGCATGATCATCACCACGGGTGGCATCGGCTACCTCTTCCTGATGGCAGCCGGCTTCAAGAAAAGCCGTGCCCAACAGGGGGAGCCCTCAACGGAACCCGCCGCATGAGTGCCGGTCGCAGAGCGGATGACGGGGTGTTGACCCTGGCATCACTGGAATCCAAGCGGGCGGAGTGGCGCACGGATGGACGTACCGTCGTCTTCACGAATGGGGTGTTCGACTTGCTGCACCGCGGCCACGTGACCTACCTCGAAGCGGCCGCCCGCCTCGGCGATGTTCTGGTGGTGGGGGTCAATGACGACGCCAGTGTCCGCCGCCTCGGCAAGGGTCCTGACCGCCCTATCGTGCAGGAAGAAGACCGCGCCGTTCTCGTCGCCGCCCTGCGGGCCGTGGAAGCCGTGGTGCTGTTCGGCGAAGACACCCCGCTGCGCCTGATCCAGGCGCTCCAGCCCGACGTGCTCGTGAAGGGGGGCGACTACGATGCCACCTGCACCGACCAGAATGACCCGCGTTACATCGTGGGCAGTGACGAGGTGCGCGCCCGTGGGGGCAAGGTCGAGACCATTGACCTGGTTCCCGGCCGGAGCACCACGGCCATCGCCGACCGGCTCAAGGGCTGACCACAAAAGAAAAAGGACCCGCTCAGGGGTCCTTTTCTCTCTTTTCCAATCCGGCCTTACAGCGTCTCTTCCTCGAGGAACTTCGTTGTGAAGTCCCCGCTGCGGAAGCGGTCGTGGCGCATGAGCTTCTGGTGGAAGGGAATGGTCGTCTTCACCCCTTCGATGATGTACTCGTCGAGGGCGCGCTGCATCTTGGTGATGGCCTCGTCGCGGGTCTGGGCGACCACGATGAGCTTTGCGACCATGCTGTCGTAATGCGGAGGGATGCGGTACCCGGCATAGACGTGGGTGTCGATGCGGATGCCGTGTCCGCCCGGTCCGTGGTAATCCGTCACCGTTCCGGGGCTCGGCGCGAAGTTGCGGTCGGGATCCTCGGCGTTGATGCGGCACTGGATGGCGTGCATCTTGGGGTAATAGTTCCGTCCGGAGATCGGGTCGCCGTGGGCCAGCTTGATCTGCTCCTTGATGAGGTCGTAATCCACCACCTCCTCGGTGATGGTGTGCTCGACCTGGATCCGGGTGTTCATCTCCATGAAGTAGAAGTTCCGGTCAGCGTCGACAAGGAATTCCACGGTGCCCACACCTTCATATTTCACGGCCTCACCCGCGGCGATGGCAGCTTGGCCCATCTTCTCGCGGAGGTCATCCGTCATGAAGGGTGACGGCGTTTCCTCGACGAGCTTCTGGTGGCGGCGCTGGATGGAGCAGTCCCGCTCGGACAGGTGGCAGCACTTGCCGTTCTTGTCCCCGGCAATCTGAATCTCGATGTGGCGGGGTTCCGTCACGAACTTCTCCATGTACATGCCGTCGTTGCCGAAGGCGGCACCGGCCTCCCGGCGGGTCGTGTCCCATGCATCGGCGGTGTCCTCGTCGTTGTGGCAGACCCGCATGCCACGACCACCACCACCGGCGGTGGCCTTCAGCATGACGGGGTAGCCGATTTCCTTGGCGCAGGCCAATGCCTCCTCGAGGCTGTCGAGGATGCCTTCACTGCCGGGGATGGTCGGCACGCCGGCGGCTTTCATGGTGGACTTGGCGGAGGCCTTGTCACCCATGGCCTCGATCATCTCCGGAGAGGCGCCGATGAACTTGATGTCGTTCTCACCGCACACCCGCGAGAACTGCGCGTTCTCCGAGAGGAAGCCATATCCGGGATGGATGGCGTCCGCATTCGTGATTTCCGCTGCCGCGATGATGTTCGGGATGTTGAGATAGCTCTGGGCGCTCTGCGCCGGGCCGATGCAGACGGCCTCGTCTGCAAACCGGACGTGCAGGCTCTCGGCGTCTGCCGTGGAATACACCGCCACGGTCTTGATGCCCATTTCCTTGCAGGTGCGGATGACCCGCAGGGCAATCTCGCCGCGGTTGGCGATCAGGATTTTCTTGAACATGTGGTGAATCGATGGGGCTTGGCCGAAGGGCTCAGGCCGGTTCCACGAGGAAGAGCGGCTGGTCGTACTCGACGGGGCTGTTGTCGTCGACCAGGATCTTCACGATGCGTCCGGACACTTCGCTCTCAATCTCGTTGAAGAGCTTCATCGCCTCGATCGTGCAGACCGTGTCGCCGGGCTTTATGGTGGAACCGACGTCCACGAAGTTGTCCTTGTCGGGGGACGGCTTGCGGTAGAAGGTGCCGATCATGGGGCTCTTGATCTCGATCAGTCCGGCATCGGCTGCTGCTGCCGGTGCGGCCTCTGCTGCGGGAGCGGGAGCCGCTGGTGCCGGCGCTGCCGGCGCGGGGGCTGCCACGGGGGCGGGCATCTGAACGGGCATCGGCATGCTGGCCGGCATGGCCACGTGCACCGCCTGGGGGGCTTCCTGCAAAGCGCCCTTTCCGCGCTTGTTGCCGTTGCCGCTGCTCTTGATGGTGATCTTGAAGTCCTTGCGTTCAATCTCGACTTCGTGTACGCCGGACTTGGCGACGAACTTGATCAGGTCTTGGATTTCGTCCTGGGTCATGGTCAATGATTTGGTTTGATCCGGGGTTACCAAGGGACCAAGGTAACCGGTAATTCGGTGGTCCCGTGGGCTGTGGGTATCATGCTTCGGGTTCCATGGCCCACTTGAGCCAGATGCTGCCCCATGTGAAGCCGCCACCGAAGGCGCTCAGGATGACGTTCTCGCCCGGTGTGAGGCGGTTCCTCCACTCCCACAGGCAGAGGGGAATGGTGGCAGCGGTGGTGTTCCCGTATTTCTCGATGTTGATCATCACCTTGTCGCGGCCGACCCCCATGCGGTTGGCGGTCGCGTCGATGATGCGGAGGTTGGCCTGGTGCGGCACGAGCCAGGACACGTCGTCGGCGGTGAGGCCGTTGCGCTCCATGATTTCGTAGCTCACATCGGCCATGGAGGTGACGGCGGCCTTGAAGACCGGCTTGCCGTCCTGTTCGAGGTAGTGAAACTTGTTCTCCACCGTCTCGTGGCTGCTCGGGTTGAGTGATCCGCCCCCCTGCATTCGCAGGTATTGTCCACCTGCCCCGTCGCTGCGGAGGATGGCATCCTGTATGCCCGTGGCCCCGCTCTCATCGGCTTCGAGCAGTACGCCTGCCGCCGCGTCACCGAACAGGACACAGGTAGTCCGATCGGTGTAGTCGACGATGGAGCTCATCTTGTCCGCACCCACCACGATGACCTTGGAATGGGTGCCACTCGAGACGAACTGGCCGCCGGTGCGCAGGGCGAAGAGGAATCCACTGCAGGCCGCACTGAGGTCGAAACCCCAAGCATTGGTGGCTCCCGCCTTGTGGCAGGCGAGCTGCGCGGTGGATGGGAAGAACATGTCGGGGGTGACCGTGGCCACGATGACCAGGTCCACCTCCTCGGGGGTGATGCCGCGCTGGGCACAGAGCCCCTTGATCACCTCGCAGGCCATGTCGGATGTGGCCTTCGTGGGGTCCTTCAGGATCCGGCGCTCGGAGATGCCGGTGCGCGTGCGGATCCATTCGTCGTTGGTGTCGACCATCTTCTCGAGGTCGGCATTGGTCAGCTTGTCTTCGGGCAGCCATCCCTGTACAGCGGTGATGGCGGCGGATTGGAGTGAGCTCATCCTGCGATTCGTTGTCCCCGTTTCATGGGATTCCGGCGAAATTAGGCCGCCTGAAGGGGCGGGGTTCCGCCGCAAAAGGCCAACCGGTCACGACCGGATGTGGAAAAACCCGCTTCGGCAGGCCGCCGGGCGGGTTTCCAGAAAGAGAATGCGGTGTGGGGATCAGGCTTCAGCCGTTTCCTTTTCCATGACCACGCGGCCCTTGTAGTAGAGCTTGCCCTCGTACCAGTGGGCGCGGTGGAACATGTGGGCCTGGCCCGTGCTGCTGCACGTGGACACGTTGGGCGTCTCGGCCTTGTAGTGCGTCCGGCGCTTGCGGGAGCGCGTCTTGCTTTGGCGTCGCTTAGGATGTGCCATGGTCGTCTTGTTGTTCCTCCGGGCCGGGGCCCTTCGGGTTGGGTGTGTTTCTGTTTCGTTGTCTCCTCCTCAATCCGTCTTCTCGTCCTCATCCGATCCGAGCCCTTTCAAGGCGGCCCATCGCGGATCCATTTCCTCCTCTTGCACATCATCAGGGGCGTCGTCCACCGAGCCGGTCAGCCAGCGGACCACATCCTGATCGCAGTCCTCGATGTCCTCGTGGGCACGCCGGAGCGGCATCCCGAGCATCGTGGTCTCGTACAGGAATTCCCTCACGTCCAACAGGTGATCGGCGGGGCCGAGCACCAGGATGTCGTCATCGGTCTTATGGGTCGTCGCGCCGAACTTGATCACGTAGCGCGTGCGGTGGTCCACTGGAACCGTCATCGGAGCATCACAGCGGTCACAGGCCGTATTCACGGTGCCAGTGACGCGGACGTCGAAGTGCATCATCTCATCGAACCGGTCCAATTCGGTCTCCGCTCGGATGTCGGCGTCGACCAGACCTGGGGGTTCGAATTCCTGAAAGAACGTCCCGTCAAGCTGGAAGCCGAATGCATGTCTTCCGAGACCCAATCCCGTGTAGGGAATTTCGAACTCTGCGGATCCGCGCATGCGTCACCCCGGCTTGAGGGGGGGCAAAGGTACGGGTTTCGTTGCAAACGCCGGAGGGTCGGCCGGACGC
>CALKUW010000204.1 GCA_937996585.1 uncultured Flavobacteriales bacterium | reverse complement strand
CAAGGCCATTGAGGAGGTCTTCGGGGAACACGCCAAGTCTTTGAGCATCTCCAGCACGAAGTCCATGACGGGACACCTTCTGGGTGCTGCCGGAGCCATCGAGACGTTGGCCTGCATCATGGCGGTCACGGAAGATGTCATTCCCCCGACCATCAACTCCACGGACCCGGATCCGGCCCTGAACCAGGAGCTCGACTACACCTTCAATGTGAAGAAGGAGCGTCCTGTGCGCGCTGCGCTCTCGAACACCTTTGGGTTCGGTGGGCACAACGCGTCGGTGATTGTCCGCAAGTTCTGATGCCGTTCGGGCGCAAGGACACCCGGGAAGCGCGCATTCGAAGGTTCATACGTCGGCATTTCGGCGTCCGGCCCCGCACCCTGACCCCCTATCTCGAAGCCTTCCGCCACTCCAGCTCCTTGGGGTGCCAGCAGGACGGTCTTCCCAGCAATGAGCGCCTGGAATTCCTGGGGGATTCCGTCCTCGACATGATCGTCGTTGACCTCCTGTACAGCAAGTTTCCGGAGGGCAATGAGGGGGAAATGACCCGGATGAAGGCGCGGCTCGTCAGCCGTGAATCGCTCAACCTGCTCGGGGAGGAAATCGGCATCGAGCACCTCATTGATGCCCAGACAGGCAAGGGGGCGGTGCACGCTTCCATCCGCGGCAACGCCATGGAGGCGGTGGTGGGTGCCGTTTACCTCGACCGCGGATTTGCACGCACGCAACGGGGTGTACTCAGGCTGTTGAAGCGGTTCGACCTGGAGCACCGACTGCAGGCCACCGTTGATTTCAAGAGCAAACTGCACGAATGGGGCCAGAAGCGGAAGAAGCGCGTCCAATTCAAGGTGGTGCGCGAATTCAAGCGCGATGGCCAGCAACTCTACAAGATGCAGGTGCTGGTGGGGGGCAAGGTGATGGGGACATCAGATGGCCCGTCTAAGAAGTCTGCGGAGCAAGCGGCGGCACGCGAGGCCTGTCGTCATATCTTCGGCGACGATTAGGGCCCCTCAAGGGCGCTGGTCCGCAACGCATGCGCACCCAAAAGCTCGACATCGGGGAAGAAGAAAACCCCTTTGCCTTCCTTGGAGTCAGTTGCGCCGATGCAGGCCACCGCTTCTGTTGGAGCCTCAATCGGAAACTCGGGACCCACCTCGGCTTCCACGATGAACTCGAGGTGACCCACAAACGGCGACCCATGACCCGCCATTGCGTGTGGCGGCACGAGGATGTCGAAGAAGGTTGGACCTTCGACGTCATCTGGAACCGGGTTCCAGACGGGGCAATGATCCCCACCCTGGTCCATTTCGACTACCTGCTGCGCATCGAGTCCTTTATGGGCGAACGCACGGAGTTGCTGATGGATGCCCTGCGCAAGATGCGCCGGGTGGCGGCGTGTTTTCCTGTGGACACGGCGGCCATCACCCAACAGGAAGTGCTGTATTACGAATGAGCACGAAAGCACAACAAGGCGCTGAAACACCCATGAAATTCACCAAAATCATTGCGACGGTAGGCCCCGCCAGCTCTTCTCCGGAGGTGCTGGAGGCCATGATCCGCGAGGGGGTGAATGTGATCCGCCTCAACTTTTCGCACGGGGACCATGCCACCCACGCCACGACCGTGGAGCGTGTCCGCGCAGTCGATGGCAAACTGGGGACGCACACCGCCCTCCTGGCCGACATGCAGGGCCCCAAGCTCCGCGTCGGCATGATGGCCGACGGCGCCCGCCTCGAGGCCGGCAAGCCCTTCACCATCAAGGTGGGCCAGGGCGAGGGCAATGCGGACATGGCGTGGACCAACTACGCCCACTTTGCCGAAGACGTGAAGCCGGGAGAGCCCGTTTTGCTGGACGACGGCAAACTGCGCCTGGTCGTCGACGAAACCAATGGCAAGGACGAGGTGCGGTGCACCGTCGTACACGGCGGTGTCCTTTCCTCGCGGAAGGGGCTCAACCTCCCGTCCACCGATATCAGTTTGCCCAGCCTGACGGAGAAGGACCGGGAAGACCTGGCCTTTGCCTTGACCCTCGGCGTGGACTGGGTGGGCCTGAGTTTCGTGCGATCCTCTGCCGATGTGGTGGACCTGCGCGAGCGCATCGAAGCGGCGGACAGCCATGCGCGCATTGTCGCCAAGGTCGAGAAGCCCGAGGCGGTAGATGACCTGGAGGGCATCGTGGAGGCCACGGATGCCGTCATGATTGCCCGTGGTGACCTCGGGGTCGAGGTGCCGATGCAACAGGTACCCATGATCCAGAAGCGCATCATCGGTTTGTGCCAGGGCCACGGCAAGCCGGTCATCGTGGCCACGCAGATGATGGAGTCCATGATTGAGAGCATCGCGCCTACCCGCGCGGAGGTGACGGACGTGGCGAATGCTGTGCTCGACGGCGCCGACGCAGTCATGCTGAGCGGGGAAACCTCGGTGGGGGCCCACCCCGTCGAGGTCATCAAGGCCATGCGGGACATCGTCCTCGAAATCGAAAAGGAGCCCCACATTTTCCACCGTTGCGGAGATGCGAGGATCGAGACCGACCATCCCGAGCGCTTCGTGTCGGATGCCATCTGTTACAATGCCTGCGACCTTGCCGAACGCGTATCGGCCAGCGCCATCGTCACGATGACCTTCTCCGGCTACACCGTCTACAAGGTGGCCAGCCAGCGTCCTCGTGCCCACATCTACGTCTTCACGGGCAACCGCTCGATCATGGGGCAGTTGGCCCTGTGTTGGGGCGTGGAGGCCTTCCACTACGACAAGATGATCTCGACCGACCACACCATCTCGGACGTCAAGTCCTTGTTGCAGCGGGCGGAAAAGGTCAAGGATGGGGATTACATCATCCACGTCGCGAGCATGCCGATTGCCGAAGCCGGCATGTCCAACATGCTGAAGATCAGCCGCGTCTAACGCTTCCGTTCCCCCCTTGTCCGGGTTATCTTCGCGCGACCGGGCGGCTCCGTTGGGCTGCTGCGGTTGAGCTGCCACGATGACCCCAAGATTTCCCGAAAGAGGCCCCCTCGACCTGCCCGGCATTGCGCGCGAGGTGATGGCGCAATGGGAGGAGGGCGATGTGTTCCGCCGCAGCGTGGAATCCCGCCCCGCCGATGACCGCTTCGTGTTCTTCGAAGGTCCACCCTCGGCCAATGGCAAGCCGGGCATCCACCACGTGATGGCCCGTGCGCTGAAGGACATCTTCTGCCGGTACCAGACATTGAAGGGCAAGCGGGTGGAGCGCAAGGCCGGCTGGGACACCCACGGATTGCCGGTGGAACTCGGTGTGGAGAAGGCCCTCGGCATCACCAAGGAGGACATTGGCCGCAAGATTTCCATCGAGGAATACAACGACGCGTGCCGCGCGTCCGTCATGCGCTACACCGAGGAGTGGAACGACCTCACGCGGCGCATGGGCTACTGGGTCGACATGGACGCGCCCTACGTGACCTACGAGCCGAAATACATGGAGTCCGTCTGGTGGTTGCTGTCCCAACTCTATAAGAAGGGCCTCATCTACAAGGGCTACACCATTCAGCCATACAGCCCCAAGGCCGGCACGGGCCTGAGCAGCCACGAGCTCAACCAGCCGGGCGCTTACCGCGACGTCACCGACACCACCGTGGTGGCCCAGTTCAGGCTGATTGAGGACAGCGCCGAGCGCCTGCGCGGCATGGCCGGTGAGGGAGCGGCAGGACTGCCGGTCGACCTCCTGGCGTGGACGACCACGCCCTGGACCCTGCCGTCCAACACCGCCCTCACCGTTGGTGCGGACATCGCCTACCACATCGTCAAGACCGCCAACCGCTACACGGGGGAGGCGGGCATCGTGGTGCTGGCCGAGGCGCTCTACGGAAAGCACTTCGGCGGCAAGAAGGCGCCGGAATCGGAGGTGCTCGCCACCGTAAAGGGCGCCGACCTGGTGGGCCTTCGCTACGCGCAGCTCATCGATTGGGCCCAGCCAATGGAAGCGCCGGAGGAGGCCTTCCGCGTCATTCCGGGTGACTTCGTGACCACGGAGGACGGAACGGGCATCGTGCACACGGCCCCCACCTTTGGTGCGGACGACGCCCGGGTCGCGCAGGCTGCCGGCGTGCCACCCCTGCTCGTGGACGATGGCCAGGGCAACGGTGTGCCACTCGTGGACCTGCAGGGCCGTTTCCGCCCCGAGTGCGGTCCGATGGCCGGCCGCTTCGTGAAGCAGGAATACCACGACGGCGATGCACCGGAGAAGTCCGTGGACGTGGAGATCGCCATCGACCTGAAGACCCGTGGACGTGCCTTCCTCGTCGAGAAGTACAAGCACAGCTATCCGCACTGCTGGCGGACCGACCGCCCTGTGCTCTATTACCCGCTGGACAGCTGGTTCATCAGGGCAACGGCGGCCAAGGAGCGCATGCAGGCACTCAACGGGACCATACAGTGGAAGCCCGCTGCCACGGGAACGGGCCGTTTCGGCAAATGGCTGGAGAACCTGAACGACTGGAACCTGAGCCGCTCGCGCTATTGGGGCATCCCCATTCCCATCTGGCGGACGGAGGACGGCAGTGAAGCGCGGTGCATCGGCTCCGTGGAGGAACTGTTCAACGCGTGCACGGAGGCCGTGGATGCGGGACTGATGGCGGCGCATCCGTTCCCTGAGTTCACGCCGGGCGACATGTCCGACGCCAACTATGCCCACATCGACCTGCACAAGCACGTTGTGGATGGCATCGTCCTCAAGGCGGCCGACGGCCGTCCCATGCACCGCGAGGCCGATTTGATTGACGTCTGGTTCGACTCCGGTAGCATGCCCTACGCGCAATGGCACTACCCGTTCGAGAACCGGGAACGCATCGAAGGCGCAGCGGACGGTGCGGGGGGCACGGCGTATCCGGCGGATTTCATCGCGGAAGGCGTGGACCAGACCCGCGGTTGGTTCTACACCCTCCACGCCATTTCCACCATGGTCTTTGATCGCGTGGCCTACAAGACGGTGGTGTCCAATGGCCTGGTCCTCGACAAGGACGGGCAGAAGATGTCCAAGCGCCTGGGCAATGCGGTTGACCCCTTCGAGACCCTCGAACGCTTCGGCCCGGATGCCACGCGTTGGTACATGATCACCAACGCCCAACCGTGGGACAACCTGCGGTTCGACACCGAGGGCATCGGCGAGGTCCAGCGGAAGTTCTTCGGCACCCTGCACAACACCTACGCCTTCTTCGCCCTGTACGCCGGGATCGACGGGTTCGACTCCGGGGCACCGGCACCCGCCCTGTCGTCGCGTCCGGAGCTGGACCGCTGGATTCTCAGCCGGCTCAACACGTGCATTGCCGAAGTACAGGAGGCCTTCGATGCGTTCGAGCCCACGCGGGCCGGTCGCATCATCCAGTCCTTCGTGGTGGACGACCTGAGCAATTGGTACGGGCGCCTCGGACGCCGCCGTTTCTGGAAGAGCGATTCCGACGAGGACAAGGCCGCGGCCTACGCGACCTTGCACGCCTGCCTCCGGTCGGTGGCCGTCTTGATGTCCCCGATCGCACCATTCCATGCCGACCGCCTGTGGCAGGACCTCGGTGGTGCGGAGTCGGTGCACCTCGCGGATTGGCCGGCAGTGGACGCTGCGGCCCAGGATGCGGACCTCGAGGCGCGGATGGACCTGGCCCAGCGCCTAAGTTCGCTGACCCTCAGCTTGCGGAAGCGCGAAAAAATTCGGGTTCGCCAGCCGCTCAAGCGGATTCTGGTGCCCGTGTTGGACGCTGGATTCGGAAAGCGATTGGAAGCCGTATCGGAACTTGTCAAAGGAGAAGTCAACGTGAAGGCGGTAGAGCCCTTGGCGGAGGACAGCGATATTTTGACGAAGCGGCTGAAGGCCGACTTCAAGAAACTTGGACCGCGGTTCG
>CALKUW010000203.1 GCA_937996585.1 uncultured Flavobacteriales bacterium | reverse complement strand
GAGCTCCCGGACGGAGGCCCCGTGTTGGAGTTGGCCACCGCACCCGACCTGGACCCGGTCGATCCTGATTCCGGCGGGGAGCTCAGCGAACCCTGAGGCGATTGCAACCGTGGGGAAGCGACTGGCGGATATCGATGCCTTTATTGAAGGGATGGACTCCTGGCGCGAAGAGTTCGCCCTGTTGCGCGACCTGTGCCACGAAGCCGGGCTGGAGGAGGCCTTGAAATGGGGACAGCCCTGCTACACGGCGGGGGGAAAGAACGTCGTGGCATTGCAGGCCTTCAAGGGTTCCTGTGCGCTCGGATTCTTCCAGGGCGTGCTCATGAACGATCCTGCCGGACTCATGCACCAGCCGACGGAGAACAGCCAGTCCGCCCCGGCGCGTCTCTTTTCAATCCACGACTGATATTGAAGGTCGGCATGGTCCGCTGGTGGAACTGCTCAAGGAAGGCGCACGTGTTGCCAAATCCGGGGAAAAGGTCCAATTCAAGGAGACCGATGCGTTTGAATTGCCTGCAGAATTGGAGGCTGCCTTTGAGACCGATCCTGCATTCAAGGCGGCTTTCGGAGCGCTGACACCGGGTCGGCAACGCGGATACATCCTGCATTTTTCGGGCGCCAAGCAAAGTGCGACCCGCGCGGCCCGCATTGCCAAGCACCGCGACCGCATCCTATTCGGCAAGGGCCTGCAGGATCGCTGACGCTGTGGGTTAGGCTGTCCGAGTTGACGGCGTCCCTTAGCTTTGTCTTCGTCCGAATCTGGATTCGGCAAAACGCGCAAAAAACGGGTGGGTAAAAACGCAGACATGACATCCAATGGTCGGGAAATTCCCTTCATGTCCGCCTTAAAATTCAAGGTCAAGCGTAGCGCACCGCTGTTAGGGAAGTGGCTTCCGGGTTGGGCCAAACGGCGCTTTCACCGAGGGCTCTACCGACGGCGCATTGACCAGGCGTGGGCAAGAAGGGGTGAGGCCCCGAAGCGCATGCCTGAAGACCACCGCGTCGACTTCATGGTCGCGGGAGCGCAGAAGGCGGGAACCTCGGCCTTGATGGATCTGCTCAACCAACACGAGAAAGTCGTGGTGCCTGTCCTGAAGGAGCCGCATTTCTTCGACAATGAGGGCTTTTTTGGTTCGGACGAAATCCCCGTGAAGCCGTACCACAGGGCATTCCCATGGAAGGGAAAGGACAAGCTCTACGGAGAGGGGACGCCGCGCCACATGTTCGCCCGCCGATGTGTGGAGCGCATTCACCGTTACAATCCGGACATGCGGTTGATCTGCATCCTGAGGGATCCGGTGCACCGTGCTTTTTCGGCGTGGAACATGAACCACGGCATGGCGGAGGAGCGGGACTTCGAATCCCTTGTGTCATATGAGCGTCAGGCGGTGGCCGAGCACGGTCCATTGCAACGGGGTGCCGTAACCTATCTGTCCCGTGGGATGTACGCCCATCAGGTGCGTCACCTCCGGAAATTCTTCCCGGACGAACAGCTGTGCTTCATCCGATACAGTGCGTTCCGCGAAGACAACAGGGCCGTTTTTGAGAAGGTCTGCCGCTTTCTTGGGTTGGCGCCTGAAACTGCAGATGTCAAACTGAAACAGAGCAATGTCTACCGCTACGATTCGGCATTGGACGCGAAAATCGAGCGGGAACTGAGGGCGTGGTTCCGCCCGGAAATGGAAGAGCTCGAAGAATTGCTCGGTTGGGATTTGACCGCTTGGAAGTAGCGATTCAGGTGCGCTCAGGTGAAGTGGATGTGGGGGTGGCGATCGGCAAAATGCGCCAGGGCCTTCATGTGCCTGTCTGTATGCAACGCGGTGATGGGACCCAATCGGTCAGGCTTGTGTTGCGGAATTCCGATATGATGGTGGGTTCCGGCAGCGGGGAGGTGCGCAGCCAGGGTATCGGGCAGGGACTGCAAGGCGTGCAGCTCCTGCTCTCCCAACGGGCACTCCGTCCAGAAATAGTGGAATCCGGCCGGTTTACCCGTGGTGTCCAAGGATGTTTGCGGGGTATTTGATGTCCCACTAAAGGAGCGGATCAGGTGCCGAGCGGCATCGAAACCACTGACGGCAGGGACGATGTGTGAACTGATGAAGGAGGCTCCTCCGCGCAAAGCGATTTCCACCAGGGTGGCCTCATTGGACGTCGTGAGCATCACTTCGGCATGCGTAATGCCGTCCGAGGCTCCACTCTGCTCCACATAGGTGCGTACGGTGCCGTCCAATGCCCGGTGGGCGGGAATGTTCGGGTCGAAAGGGACATAGGTGGCCTTCGCTGGGATGCCGGGAGCACCTTCGAAGTCCTGCCGGTCGCCAATGGCCAGCGTGCGATACTCCCCTCCGGAGACGCAGCCTTCAACGGGAACCTCGACGCCTTCAATGAAGGACTCCACCATGACGGCGCCCGAGGCAGAGAACCGCTTGGCTTCCTCGAACATGGCGTGCAGTCGGTCGGGATGTCCAATGCCGACGCCCCGCGACCCTTGACTGTCCGGCGGTTTGACGACGATCCGCTGATCTCCTACCGTCCAGCTTTGATCGAGTGCTGACAGATTGGCCGCTTCCTGCCACCGGGGAGTGGCGAGGCCACAGGATTGTCCATGTGCCCGCATGGCTCGCTTGTCCGTGAACCGGTTGACCACCTCCATGGGGAGGTGGGGACGCCCCATCCGGGCGTGCAAGGTGTGGATGGCGGCAATGGGGAGGTCGGTCTGGTCGGTGACGAAGAAATCGATGTCCTCCCGTTGCGCATGGGCATGCAGGGCCTCGACATCACGTACGTCGATGTGTGCCGTCGCCTGAGGACCGTTGAGCAATGGATATGGCCCTTCCGGTGAGAAGACGATGACCTCGTGACCCTCTTCGAGGAGGACTTCGAGCAATGGTGCCTGAAACGCACTCGCCCCAAGCAGTCCGACTTTGCTCATGCTTCCTTTGCCGGGTTTCCGTATGCCTTCACGCCATCGCTGAAATCGCGTACGATGACACTGCCGGCTCCGAAGAAGTTGTTGGAGCCCAGTTTGATACGGCTGCTGACCACAGTGCCGGTTCCCAGGAAATTGGAATGGCCCATTTCCACGAAGCCACTGAGGACGGTGCCTGGCGCGAAGAAATTGTTCGGGCCGATGCTGCAGTCGTGGGAGATGGTGGTGCGGAGGTTGAGCAGGTTGTGTTCGTCCAGTTCCACCTGGCGGTCGAGGATGGTGCCGGGATAGAGCACGCATCCACGCCCCACCTTCGCCGAGGGTGAGATGATGCAACCCGCACCGATGATGGTGGCCCAAGGCCAATCAGCCCCCTTGGCTGCCAGCGCTGCCCGAAACCCGAAATGTTTGAATCCGATGCCGAGGACGACCTGATGAACCTGACCCGAACTCAGTGCGCCGTAGACGGCGTCAAGACCACCGTGCACCATGTGCTGATCTATGCGCATGCCCGGTTCGCAGGTGTCGTCAAAGAACACGATGCTCTCGAAAGGGCCTGATCCCCTTGCGATTTCCGCAATCTGTTGACCCAGTTCCCCCGCTCCGAGAATGCCCAGCACGCCGTTCGCCATGGCAGAAAGTTAGGTTAACTTACCCTGTAGAATCGACGGGCATTGGACGGGGAATTGAAATTCAATCTGGCCGACTACGGTGAAGGGGCGCTCGGTCAGCTCGAGCAGGCCGTGAATTCCAATTGGACGTCTGGAAATGGCCATTTCACAAAGGAGGTTCATGCCTTCTTCAAAGCGGAATTCGGCCTTGAAGGTCTCCTGACCCACTCGTGCACGGCGGCATTGGAAATGATGGCCCTGCTCCTCGACCTGCAGCCGGGTGATGAAGTCATCGTGCCGAGTTTCACCTTCGTTTCGACGGCTACGGCGTTCGACCTTCACGGGGCCCGTCTGGTGTTTGCTGACTCCGATCCTCAGTACCCGAACCTTTCGTTGGATTCCATCAAAGCCGTGGTGACGGAGCGCACGAAGGCGGTCTGCGTGGTGCATTATGCCGGAGCGGGACATGAGATGGAGGAGATCCGCGATTGGCTTGCAGCAAGGGACATCGTGTTCCTCGAGGATGCTGCCCAGGCCGTTGGGGCGACCTATTCCACCAGATCGGGCGCGACCCTGCCACTGGGGCGATGGGGAGCGGCGTCATCCATGTCCTTCCACGAGACGAAGAATGTGGCTTGCGGTCAGGGGGGCGCGCTGTTCATCGGAAGGGACGATTGGAAGGAACGCTCCATGGCCCTTTGGGAAAAAGGAACGAATCGGCAGGCCTTCTTTCTCGGTTTGGTTGACAAGTACGGATGGGTGGACAAGGGGTCGAGTTTTCTCGCCAGTGACATCACAGCAGCCTTGTTGCATTCCCAATTGATCCGCTGGAAGGAGATCCACGAGCGCAGGATGGCCATCTGGAACCGTTACGACGCTGGGCTGCGGCCACTCGAAGCAGAGGGACGCATGGCGTGCATGCGCATCCCGCCCAATTCAGGTCACAATGCGCACATGTACTACCTGTTGCTTCCCGGATTCGAAGCGCGAGCGGCATTGATGAAACATTTGAAGTCGCTGGGAATACAGAGCACGTTCCATTACCAGTCCCTACACCGCAGTCCCTATGTCCTGAGGACCATGGGGGAACAACCCGATTGTCCGCATTCCGATCGATACAGCGATGGACTGCTGCGCCTGCCACTCCACCTCAAATTGAGTGATGCCGATGTCGACCGTGTGATCGACGGGGTTCGGCGTTTCTTCACGGCATGAAGGTCTACCACTTCGCACACGCCCACCCCAGCGTATCGGCTTTCCGCGCGCTGTGTGCGCAACGCGATGAGGAACACCAATGGTGGATGGCGGAGTCGGATCATCCTCCTTCCGGAGCAGAGGAGCAGCCGGATCTGATTGTGGTCCACCGCATGAAGCGCCCCGTATCGCAGTGGTTGCAGTTGTTCGAAGGTGTTCCAGTGGTCTGGGTGGCCTGGGGAGATGATTACTACCGTGCCTTTCCTGGATTGATGGCGCAGGTGCATTCGCGCCAAACCCGCCTGCTGGCATTGCTGATCGGCAAATTCTCCGTGAGCCTTCCGGCGTTGGGTCGGGCCATGATGAACGGTGGGTTGTCGGGCGGTGCGAATCCGGAACAATGGACCCGACGGGTGCATTCCGTCTCCACGTTGCTGGGCTCCGCTTTCCCCGCCCTGCCTTACCTGCCATCGGGGGTGGCAACGCGCCACAGTTGGTACAACGCCTTCGATTATGCCCAATATGAGGGGCTCAAGGCGAACGGACGTGCAGATGCCATCATCCTCGGTAACAGTGCCGGAATCGCAGGGAACCACCTTGACGGCATGCATTGGCTCCGCAATACCACCCGCACCCAGGAGATCAGACCGGTCTTCGTCTACGGTTCCAAGCGGGTGCGGTGGGCGTTGAATGCCATGGGTCGGTGGCGGTTCGGTGCGCGTTGGAATCCCTTGCGATCACGGATGTCCAAGGAAGACTACCTGCAGTGGATGTGCGGGTCTTTTGCTATCGTGCTGCCTGCACGCAGGTCCGTGTCCGCAGGAACCTTGTTCCTCTCCTTGTGGATGGGACAAAAGGTGGTGATGCACCCGCTGAACCCCCTTTTCCAGGCCATGCGGGAGAAGGGCTTCGTCTTGTTTGACATGGAGCAGATGGGCGATTCCGACTGGGCTGTGCCGCTCACCGACGGGGACATGGAAACCAACCGGGCGCTATTGCGAACCCATTTTTCCGAGGATGCCATCCACCGTTCCATGGATGCGCTGTTCCGCGACCTGAAGGGCTGAGGTCACTCCGGGTAGGCCGGATGGACCAGGCCGTAGCTGGTCGACCAGCCCATTTCCTCTTTCTCAAGGACAAACTCAAGGGCGTAGGGGACGCATTGGGGCTCGAGGACGAAGAAGACTTCGCCTTCGAATGGTCCTGTCCCTTCGGGCAGTTGCCAATCCTGGGTGATG
>CALKUW010000202.1 GCA_937996585.1 uncultured Flavobacteriales bacterium | reverse complement strand
TTCGCGCTGGCACCCCCGGGCAGCGGAGTACGGTTGAACGGACGCAGGGTATCCCACATCAGCGCGGATGCAGCGGACAGCGCGATTTCGGCGGTGATGGTCTCCTGGGACGGCTCCATCGTTATCGGCTCGCTCAGGGTCCTGGAGGTCACCGTCGCGCCGATGAGCACGACTGCCGTGGAGTAGTTGGTCACCTCCCGCTCCCCCGCGCACGCGAAGTTGAGACGGACATTCATCGGGCAGCGGCTCAACAGGAGGTCGGCAACAGATGCAAACGGGCGGGTAATTGTCATCGTCACCGCGTCCCCTTCCCCTTGCGCAACCCGCGTGCGCATCCACCGTCCAGGGATGGACGGGTGGGGGACCCGGATGATGGAGACGTCTCCTGCGGGAAATTCCACGTTCCCTGCCGCACTGCAGGTGACCAACTGGTATGAGGAATCCGGGGTCAGTTGAGCAAAAATGCTGGCTTCACCTTTGCTGAAATAGCGAATCATCCTTCACCTCCTTGCATTTCGCATTTCACAGCACGCGCGAGAGTATCACCCACGCTTCCGTGTGCCCAGCGCGGGTGCCCAGGGGAGAGATGGGCACACGGGAGTCGGGCATCAGGCTGTCCATCCGGAGGCGTTCCACATCGCTCCCCAGGGAGCGGAGGCAGATGTCCAGCGGCATCTCGGCAATCGCGTAGCGCGCCAGAGCCTCATACGCGACGATTCCGTGGCGCACCCACATCCGCCGATGGGAGAGATGTCGCCGGAACTCCTGCTCCACCCATCTGCACCCCACCGCATCCAGTGTCGCTGGGCATCCATCTCCCATCTTCCACCCGCGACCCGCAACTTCCCCTATAGGGACGAACTGGTCGCGGTACACATCTACCTGGGGGAGGTAGATGCCGTCCGGCGGCAGCGGCTCCCAACCCACGTAGTTGGCCGGGTCAACGACCAGGGGAGAGGGAAGAGGTGTCCCGCTCTCGTATCCGTCCGCGATGACCCAGTCCCCCTCCGGGCCGTATGAGCCATCCGTCCGGAAACTATCTGGAACAGCCAGTATGTATGTTATTTCGGACTGGGGGCACGGCTCCGGCACATCAGGCACCGGTGACAACTGGGCCAGGTCAACAGAGAACAACTCCGTTTCCCCATCTCCGTCCGCGTCCATCAATGCCACCGGAGCCGTGCCTACGTGCTCCACCAACCGGACTCCAACACTCTGGATGTTTGCCACCCGGAATGTATAGAGTGTTGGAGAGCCGGATACCATCACAGAGTCATAGAACCGCCTGAGCTCAGTGACCGGTACCGGAGAGACCCCCCACATCTCCGACAGGCGGAGAATTGACCGCTCCGTCACCAGGAAGAGGTCCTGGGTGCTGACTTCTCCCTGCTCTGCTTCTCTTGGATTGGGGGGCAGGACGTGCTTCACCCCGCGACCGGCTACCCCGAACAGGGCCTCCGGCAGCACTCCCAGGGTTCGCATCACTTTCCAGAACGTCTCTCGCGTGAGAAGATACATCGGCGCCTCCTCTCTCCACGCGGAACCCCCCACGCCGGAGCAGTTCCTCCGCGTCGGACGCGAACACCTTCCGCGGCTGTCCTGGAATGAAGGTGTACTTCCGCCCGGTGCTCAGGCCAAAAGTCCGCTGACACGGCCCTTCGTAGACGATAACCACGGTTTCTTCCATATCTTTCCTTGAGAAGTTACCCGCCGACTTGGGACAGTTCGGGCATCCCATGGCGTCCACCTTATTACCGATTGCTCACACCATCACCGGCACCAGGCGCAGGCCACGAGGGAGTACCAGGAGTGTACTGGATACCCGTAATCTTCGCTGCGAGGTGAGGCACTTCCAGCACGACCCGCGGGCGCACGGAGCCGGAAACGGTGTAGCACGGACCGGTTTGGGTCACCCACCACTGGACAGCGCCGCCATCGGTGAAGATGAACGGCAGCCGTTCTGCGTCGGAAACGGACATGCGGTGGTCAAAGAGTTGGAGATAGACACCCGGACGGTTCCCCGCATAGGTCATCGGTAAGATGTAGATGGTGGACGAAGTGGTTTGCTGACCGGTGACAACAGGGACACCGTCATCCGCGACCAGGGGCACAGTGTTGCCCAGGATGTTCAGCGCCCCCTCGGACAGGATTCGGTCCCTGCTGGCGGAGGAAGCGGACAGGTCCACGAGGTACGGGCCGCCGCTGGTCAACTGGTACCCGAACGTCGCGGTATATGCAGCGGCCCACATATCCGCGAGCAAGAAGCGGAGTTCTGGGGAGGTAACCAGAGCAAAGGAGACCGGGGCCAGGCCCGCGCGGTGCGCCCTCTCCGTCAGCACAGCGACCGCCCGGTTAATCTCGCGGATGAGCACTGACCCACCGCTGTCCGTGCGGTTGTACGGGGCACCGTAGTTGACAACGTAGGAGTCCAGTGACGAACACGCTGCGCCCCCGATGTCCGTACGGCCGGTGATGACCTGGTTGTCCAGGCCCACCGGCTCAGACTCACCTTCTGTCCCGCCCGTGGGGTCGCCGGCGAAAATCACCGAGGAGACCCAGCGGGTCAACTCGGTGGCCACCACCCACATCCCGTACCCAATGCCCGTGGTGGCCAGTTCATCGGCGGAGAAGTTCATCTTCCCCAGAACGGAGGAGACGAACTCTTCCCCCACGAAGTCGCCGATGAGTTCGGGCACGATTTCCCCGGCATTCAGGCGGCGCAGGATGGAATAGACATCCAGCGCCTCAGAGGCCACGCACTTGCGCCCGAAGGGCAGAACGACGATACACGACCTCACGCCGCCTGCGGTCTGGCAAGCGCCGCACGCCGTGGACGGGGGGTTTCCTGTCAGCCCCCCCAGCCCGGTGATGTACCCGAACTGGGGATTGGACTCCCGCACCAGGCGGACAGGGAGACGAGACATCAGCCCCGTTGTCCCACGGAGAGCGGATATTGCTTCCGGCGCAGCAGTACCACGGAACGCGTTCATGAACGGCATTTCCCACCTCCTTAGTTCATCCCTGTTGACATCTGAGACTTCAGGATTCCGGCGTAACTGACGCGGAAATCTTCCTGACCAGCGCCATCGCCGGTGGCATCGTAGCAGGCTGCGTCAGCGACGGGAGCGGCACCGGCGCGCGTGCCTTCACGGCTTCCACCGCCTCCTTCAACCCGCTCACCTCTGTCTCCAGCGCCTCAACCCGGCGCAAGAGGTCGGATTCTCTCTCCTTCTGTTCCACCGACTGCACGGCTTTCGCGACCTCCGCCGCGATAATCTCCCGCATCGCATCGCGCAGGTCAGCGAGCAGCATTTCCTGGGAGACCTCTTGTGCGGCCTTCTCCGGCGCCGGGTACGCGTAGCCGTATGCCGCCAGCGACTCTTCTTCCATCTTGGCCGCGATGCGCTCAGCGCGCGAGCGGATTTCCTCATCCTGGCCTTCTACTGCACGCCGGATGCG
>CALKUW010000201.1 GCA_937996585.1 uncultured Flavobacteriales bacterium | reverse complement strand
CTGAATTCCTTGCCGTTGGGCAGGGTCAGCAGGTAGTAATGGGCGCCGGAAGAAGTCTCGCGGGCGTCCCATTGGTTGTCATAGTTGTCACTCTGGAACACCAGATTGCCCCAACGGTCGTACACCATGAGGATGGCACCATTGTAGCGGAGCAAGCCTTCGATCTCGAAGGTGTCGTTCTTACCGATGGATCCTTCTGCCGTTCCGGGCGTGAAGATGTTCGGGATCTTGATTTCACAGGCATCCACCTGCACCTCCCACTGGTAGCTCAAGCCCGCTGGCGTGCAGGGGTTTAGGGCAGTACCGGTCAGGATGAGGGGGGCGTACCAATAGGCCGTGTCGGTCAATTGGGCGGAGGTGAACGTCACCTGGTCTTCCTGCAGGAAGTTGAGGTTGCTCGGGCTCGGCTGTCCGAACTGGAATTCAAGGCTCCAGTTCCAATCCACCGCGTGGGTGCTGTTGAGCTCGAATGTGTTGGGGATCTCCGGGCACAGGAACCAGTTGATGAAGTCTTCAGTCGGGGGCGTCTGATTGGGTACCTGGTCACCGAGTTCGACGGGGTATCCCATCCAGACAAAGGTGCTGTCCTCAAAGCTGGTGCAGCCGAGTTCGTCCTCGAATGTGGCCGACAGCCACGTGTCGTGGTAGGGGTTGAAGGTCGCCGTGAACGTGTTGCCCACGGTGCCATCCTCCCAGGTGACCGTCCAGCTGTTGTCGGTCAGGGGGTCGACCGTGACCGTGTTGCCGCCCTCGCAGTTCAGGCTGAAGCCCGGCATGGGGTTGGGCACCGGCACGAAGACCTGTACCTCCGAGCACGCTTCGGCTGCGCCGCACTCGTTGGTGGCTTCCACACAGTACTCGCCTGCGCCATTTGCTGTGATGACGAAGTCGTCCTCGTTCAGGTTGGCGTTATCGAGGGACCAGGAGATCTCCAGGTCACTGGAGGGGTCGAGGCCCGGATCGAGCACGACCACTTCGTCCTCGTCACAGACGATGATGTCTTCGAGGCTGGGGTCAGCCAGCTCCGATGCGACGATGGTGAACGGAAGCGCCACTGTACCGCAAGCGTTGCTGATTTCGACGGACAGCTCATAGGTGCCATTATCGTCGAATTCGTACTCGGCGAACAAACCCTGTGAACTCTCGGCATCAGGCCACTCGATCGGGTAAATGGCACCTTCATAAAGCGTATCGATCTGGAAGTTGGCGCTTTCGCCATCGCAGAGCAGGTAGCTGCCATCGGCCTGCAGGCTGGAGGAAGGACCGACCAGCTCACCGACCGGCGTGGTGCTGACCTCCATGGGGTAGCATGCCGCGTAGCCGCAATTGTCGTCCGTGAAGCACACCTCGTAGACACCGAAGCCGGACGTTGGCGTGAAGAAGGTGTTGAACTCGGTGGGGGCCGAGAAGAAGCCCGTTCCCTCGCTTACGCTCCAGCTACCACCCACGGGGTCCACCTCGCAGTTGGCCGTGGCGGAGTAGACCAGTCCGCCGCCGGCGGGCAGGTCCTCCACGGGTTCGGGATTCTGCGTGGTGCAGTTGTAGACCGTGAAGGCGAAATCGTCGACCGGGGCGTTCGGACCCGTCACCAGCACGATTTCTACGAGGTCACCCAGGGAGACTTCAATTTCGGTGTGCGCCGTGAAGGCCTGGAAGCTCGTGAGCACGTAACCGGACTCATTGCCGTCGCCATCCGTGACCGTGATCTCAAGGAAGTTGTCACCCCCCCAACCCGAAGGATCGGATGAGGTCATGTAAACGAGGAGGGGACCAGCATCCGGCGTGGTGTAACCACCGGCGAACTGCACACTGTACAGGCTGTCGCACACGGGAGGAATGGTCACTTCCGGAATCACCTGCGTGACCTGCTCGATATTGAAGACGCGCTGGCCCTGGCAGCCGTCATCGTTGGTGACGAGGATGCGATAGGAACCCGGTGTAGCCCCGATGGCGGTGTCCGCGAATTGCGTGGGTGGGATGACGATCTCACCGCCGGCGCCGTTCCAGTCACCGTCCCACTGGTATTCGATGAACTCGTCCATGTTTTCGTCGCATACGCTGACGATGGCGGTGTCATCCCCGCAGATGGGATTGGGTTCAATGCAGACGTCCGGGAGGAAGTACAGGCTCTGGTAGATGAAGAAGTCCTGCGTTGCGGAACAGCCCTCGTCAATGGAGGCCGTCACGCTGAAAGTTCCACCGAACTCATAGGTGCATTCAGGTCCACTGCAGCCCAGCGTCCAGAGGTAGCTGTCGAAGTCATCGTTGCAGGTGATGGTGGTGGCTTGGCCCGAACAGATGCTCAGGTCTCCTTCCACCGTCAGGGTGGGAAGCTCCACATTGATGACCTCCACAATGTAGCTCAATACGGTCTCCCCCGTGGGCGAGCCGTCGTCGGTGGCGGTAATGGTCAGGTCGTAGGTGCCCACGTTGTCCGGGGTGCCGGCGAGGAAGGCATCGAGGTAGGTGATCCCGTCCTCCACGTAGGTGCCGTTGTTGGTCACGGCAGGCACGTCCGACAACACGATGCTGACCGTCTGGTTTTCCTCAGGCGCAAGGAAACCGATGTTCAGGTCGAGGGTGTCGTTCAGGCAGACGTACAGGGTGTCGTCACATCCGTTGCCCGGCGTTTCCGTCGGAATCGGCGCCTGGTTCGGGTCCCATCCGGAGATGTTGAGGCAGAAATCCTTGCCATTGAGCCAGAAGCAGCCGTCCTGCTCGGCCGGGCCTCCACCGTAAGGGCCGTTGTAACTGCCATCCTGGAAGTTGAAGCGGCCGAATTGCACGAAGTCGTCGGTGTTGTTCTGCACGTCCACACCTACCGTGGCGGGGTCCGGTCCGCAGCATCCACCTTCTCCACCGACATCGCCGTGGGCCCACTCCATGTTCTCGTAGCACATGCGGAGGTTGTTGCCGCCGCCGATGGCGATGGAGCCGTCCGCCGTGAACACGATCTGGTAGCTGACCGTACGGTCATCGTGGTTGTTGTAGTAGCCGACGTCCACCCAGTTGACGTAGACGGCGTCCGGCGTGATGCGGTAGTAGATGTCACCGGAAAGGCGATAGTCCGCATCCCCCCAGTATCCTGCGATGATGTTGTATTCTGAATCAGGGAGCTCCTCCGGTGTCCAGTCGATGACCGGTTCGGTGAAGGAGATGAGCCCCTTGGAGTTGATGTAGAACTGCTCGTGCTGCTGACCGAACAGGTTGAAGGTGAAGGGCAGGGAAAGGGGGCCATGCGCGTAGTCCACGTCGATACCAGCACCGCCGGTGAACTGCTGCATCTCCGGCGTGATCTCCGTGTAGGATTCCGTGGGCTCGATCCAGCATTCGCATTCACCTGAACGCATGATGCGCTCCTGCTTCCGGCGTTCCTTGCGGGCGATGTATTCCGGCGTGCTCTGGTGGCGCTTGATCACGGCGATGACCGCATCCTGATCATAGCCCTCCCAATTGCGGTACATCTCCCACTCATCGCGGTCCATCATCATCACGGCAAAGTCGAAACCACCGTATTTGCTGTACAACGCGTCGATTTCGTCTGGCAGGTTTTCCTGAGCATTGAAGGAAAACGGGAAGGCGCAGACGAGGAGGAGAAGTGTTGAAAATCTCATGGTGTTGGTTCTCGCGGGGGGGCGCAATATACCCCAAGCCGACGCCATCGCACACCCTTTCAGCCTCATGCTGGAGGATAGACGGTATAATGGGGCGAATGAACGTCGGGGAATAGAGGTTTGGGCGCAGCACCATCCCGCCCTGACCGGGCGTACTTTTGCGGAGCCCATGGAAAACATTCGGAACTTCTGCATCATTGCCCACATCGACCACGGCAAGAGCACGCTCGCCGATCGCCTGCTGCAAGTCACGGGTACCGTGGACGAGCGCCAACTGCAGGAGCAGACCCTGGACGACATGGATTTGGAGAGGGAAAGGGGCATCACCATCAAGAGCCACGCCATCCAGATGCGGTACTCCAGGGGTGGCCAGGATTACATTTTCAATCTCATCGACACCCCAGGACACGTAGACTTCAGCTATGAAGTGAGCCGTTCTATTGCCGCTTGCGAAGGCGCACTGCTGATCGTTGACGCGACACAGGGCATTGAGGCGCAGACCATTTCCAACCTGTATTTTGCCATCGAGCACGACCTGGAGATCATTCCGGTGTTG
>CALKUW010000200.1 GCA_937996585.1 uncultured Flavobacteriales bacterium | reverse complement strand
ATTTCCCACCATTTGCCCGTCTACGCTGCCGTCCGGCATTGCAGGGGAGGACTATGAGGCCTTCATCACGTTCTATATCCCCAGCGAGATCACCGATCCGGGTTCGGGTCTGGTCGCGTCGCTGCTCAGCGTGACGGTGACCAGCATCGCGGGATTGCCGCCCGGCATCGACATAGAGCTGGACGACGACGACGGTGTCTATGAACCCGCTTCGGGCCAGACTTCCGGATGCGCCACCCTGTGTGGCATTCCCTCATTTGCCGGTGTCTTCGATGTGCAGATCAACATCTCCGCGGTAGTCTCAGCCCTGGGCATCGAGCAGACGGTGACCGATGGGTTCAGTCTGTCGCTGGTGGTCGACCCGGGGGCCGGGGGCACGTCGTCTTTCACTTATTCCCCGGAGGCCGGATGTGGGGAGGTCATGGCCGACTTCTCGGCCACGGTCTTTGGTGAGGGCAACCAATGGACGACCCACACCTGGACCTTGCCCGATGGTGCGACCGCGGAAGGGGCGGAGCTCGCCGGCGTCCTATTCGACGTTCCAGGGCTCAACGAGGTCGGCTTGGAGACGATCATCCTCAACCAGGTGCTGCAGGAGGTCTACCTCAATGCTACTGGTGGTGGTGGATGGGACGATTTCTTCGGCAATCCCGATCCCTATTTCACCCTCAAGGATGCCAATGACAACGTGGTCTACACCTCCGGGACGGTGGATGACGTGGGGTCGGCCTCCTGGACCGGGTTGAACATCATCCTCGACAATCCGCCGTATGCGCTGGACTTCTATGACGAGGACCTCTTCGACGGGGACGATTGGCTGGGCTGGACGCCCTTCTCGCCCAATGGACCGGGCACCCTGGACTTCAACGCTTCCCCAAGTGTGGGGCAATTGGTCATCGGGCTCCAGCCCTTCGTGACGTTGGCGGATGTGGCGCAGATCGAGGTGTTCGCCCTGCCAGAACCGAGCATCATGGCTTCGGGTGACGACGCGCTGCAATGCACGCCGGATACCCTTATCGGCTACACGTGGTTCCTCGCCGGCAATGTGGTGGCGCAAGGGACCGATGCCACCTTCAACCCCGAGGTCAGCGGGTGGTATTCCGTGATGGCCATGGATGCCAATGGGTGCCAAGGCATGTCGGATTCCGTGCTGTTCTGCATGCCCGATGCATCAATGGAATTGACGCTGATCGAGTTGAACGGGACGCCCATGGGACTGGAGACGTCGGCGGACCATCCGTGGTGGGTGTGGAGCTTCAATGGGGTGGCGGTGGACACGGTCTTCTCGGGCGGGCAGGTGTGGTTCCCGCTGGAGAGCGGATGGTATGCCGTGGAGTCCATTTCGGCCGATCTGGGATGCCCCATTGCCAGTGATTCCCTGCTGGTCTGCTGGCCTGTCGAAGCGCCGGAAGTGATTCAGGATGCCGTGGGCGACCTCGTGGTAGAGGGCAGCTTTGCCACATATCAGTGGTTCGCCGATGGCGTATTGCTTGAGGGTGAAACAGAGGCCGTGTTGACAGCGCCGGGAGAGGGGAGCTATACCGTGGCGGTCAGCGACTTCGCGGATTGTCCCACCGTGGAATCCGCACCGATAACCTATGTCGGGGTCGGGTCGATGAGCGGCGGTGGTATCGTGGTCCATCCCAATCCGGTGCGCGGATGGCTTCATCTGGAAGTGAATGAACAGTGGTGGGGTGGAGACGTGCAGCTGATGGACATTGAAGGACGCACCATCGAGCGGCGCTTGTTGATCGATCGAATGGATTGGGACCTGACGGGGCTGTCATCAGGTGCCTACCTGCTCAGGCTCACGGACGCTTCAGGCCGGTCCGTGGAGACCCGGCGGATTGTTCGTGATTAAACCCTTCAGCCATGGAGCCGTATTTTAAAGGCGATGCTCCATCTCCCTGAAATCCCATCTTTTGCAGTGTGGTCCTTGCGGTCGCTTGGCCTTGTTGCATTCCTTTCGATCAGTGCTGTTGTCGCTCCGGATTTGCATGGGCAGGACCTGTCCGGGGCATCGGACTTGTCCCTGGTGCAGGCGTGGTCGCAGGAGCCCGACGGGTGGAGCTACCCGGTGGAGGTGATGGTGCCGCCCGGGCCGACGCCGGCGGGTGGGCACCCCGTGAGCATTTTGTTGCATGGTAACGGAGGCAACGGGGGCAGCATGATGTTCCTGACCTCGACCTGGCTGGAGGATCACATCCGCATCGCTCCGACAGGTTACTTGAACTCGTGGAACCTTTGTGGGGAAGCGAGCGAAGCCCCGGACATCGCGATGCTGGCCGACCTGATCGACCAGCTCACGGCCTTTGACAACGTCGATGCCAACCACATCCGGATGGTTGGATTCTCCAACGGGTCCGGGCTCGTCAACCAGGCCTTCATCGAACTCGACCACCCCGGTCTCGATGCCTTTGTCGGCTTCGTGTCCCAGATGAACGAGCCGCAATACCATGCCGGCGCTTTCCACCGACCATCTGGCGCCACCTTCGGCCCTGCGCCCTTCTGCGGTTATGACGAGGTGGTGGAGCCCGCCCAAGGCCGCCGTTACCTCAACATCTGCAACACGAACGACAACGTGATCCCTTATGGCGGCGGGCCGGCGGTGGGCAACGTCTTCCTGCCAGCGGAGTTCGCCATCCACCAGGTGGCGCTGCAGCAGGGGCACATCGGTCCCGCCGTGACGGGTGAGCCGATCGATGGGACGGACCTGGTCGAATTCAGCTACCTCAATGGTGACATCGTGCTGCTGCAGGGCAATGCGGTGCACGCCGCGAACCAGGACCAGGTCGACTACGCCGATGCGTTCCTCGCCTTCGAGGCCGGCCCGGTAGAGCCCCAGGCGGATTGCCCAGCCGATCTGGACCTCGACGGCGTCGTTT
>CALKUW010000199.1 GCA_937996585.1 uncultured Flavobacteriales bacterium | reverse complement strand
AGCGAGGGATTGACGATCCATGGTCCCCGCTGCCGCTTGTAGTCGAAGTAGCCCGCGAGTTCCGTGGTGTTCTCGGTTTGTTCCACCGTCACACCCAAGGCGTTGAAGGTCTTGAAGTCCGTGCGTAGCCCCACCGCCTGGATGCCGTAGCGCGCCTCATCGTCGCCCAGCACGTACTTGAAGTTCAGACCGAAATTGAAGCCGTTGACCTGGCTGAATCGGTCGGCGAGCCCCTCCTCTTCGAGGTCGATGCGGTAACGTGAACTGGCGAAATTGCCCTTGATCAGCACAGCGCTGCCCGTCGGCACCACGATGAACTGACCGCCGCCACCGACGTTGGACCAGTCGAGGTTGCTCAGCGCCTGGTAGCTGACGTCGTCGTTGAAGGAGAATCCGAAGAGGCTCATCCGGCTACCCGCTCCACCGGCAAAAGTGATCTTGCCGTAGAGGTCGGTGAAATTGAAGGGCAGCCCCTCCTCGTCGATGTAGCTGTACAGCAGCTTGGAGCTCTGCTCGAGGTAGCTGCGCTTGCCCGAAAGCAGAAAGGACGTCCCCCCACCCCGCTCGTTGCGTTTGCCCAAGGGACCTTCGATGAGCAGCTTGCTGCCGAAGGGGCTCGCACCGATCCGGCCACTCAGCCCCGCAAGGCTGCCGTCCCGCGTGGAAATGTCCATGATGGAACTGATGCGTCCACCGTAGCGCCCGCTGAATCCCCCGGTGTAGATGTCCGCATTGGAGATGATGTCCGTATCGAAGACACTGAAGAGGCCTATGCTGTGAAAAGCGTTGTAGATGATCATGCCATCGAGCAACACCTTGTTCTGCACGGGCGATCCGCCCCGGATGTAAAGCTGTCCGCCCTGGTCGCCGGTGGACACGAACCCTGGAAGCGTCTGCAGTACCTGCACAAGGTCCGGCGTGCCCCCGAGGCTGGGAATGCGCTTGATGTCAGCCGGCTGAATGGACTCTACCGACATGCGGACGGTATTCAACTGCTCTCCCCGCTCGGTGGAGATGACCGCACTTTCGAGCTCAATCAGTCCGGACTCCAACGTCACATTCCGGGTGATGACCCGGTCGTCGAGCACCTCCACTTCCGTCCGGAAGGGCTTGTACTCCACGCTGGACACAACGAGTGTATACGTTCCGGCCGGCACCTTGGACAGGCTGTAGTACCCCTGGATATCGGTGGAGACGCCGTAGCTGGTGCCTTCGAGCACCACGGCTGCGAACAGAACGGGGGAGCCGTCCTCTTCCGCCCGGACGAACCCCTTGACAGTACCCTGGCCCATGGCCTCCAATGCACCGAGCGCCAAAAAGGCACACAGGAGCCCCCATGTCCTCAACCGGAAAACCGGGTGGAAACCACATCCTTGCATGGCCGCAAGTTAGCCCTCCCGCGCTCACGCACCCTCGCGGGACATCTTTCGAATGCGCGATTCGAGGGCCTCACTGGTCAGGCTGGAACGCAACCTGTCCACGAGGATGGGAAACGAGAACGGTGTCGGCGCATCGGGATGGGTAATGACCCACTTTCCGGCATTCAATCGCTGCAACACATCGCGCAGCCGGTCCAGTTCGATCAGGTGGTGCGTCATTTCGTCGAAAGCCTGTCGATACAGGAGGTTGACGGGGTCGTGGTCGGCGAGCACATCGAAAAGAAGCGCACTCGACCCCTGAAGGTGCCGGTCCGGAACCGGCTGCCCGGGAAATCCCCGGAATACGAGGCCCGCAATGACGGCGATGTCCCGGAATTGACGCCGTGCCAGCTCGGCTCCGTTGACCGTAGCCTCCAGGTCATCCATCAGGTGTTCCGTGCTGAACAGGTCGCTGTCAAAGGCTTCCGTGATGGGGATGGGCTGGTCGCTCAGCAGTTCGAATCCATAGTCGTTGTAGGCCATGGAGAAGGTCATCGGCTGCAGCAGGCTCATGCGGTAGGCCATGAGTGCGGCCACCCCCTCATGTACCAGCCGCCCCTCCATGGGAAAGACGAAGAGGTGGTGGCCCTCCCGCGTCTCCATGACCTCCATCAACACCTCGCCCGAAACGGGAAGGTGGCTGCGCTCGGACTGGAGCTCGAGCATGGGCGCAATGCGCTCCAGCTCGGGAGCGGTGGAACGGCCATGAGCGTATTCATCGATGGTGCGACGGAGGGTCTGGCTCACCATGGAAGTCCAAGGCAACCGGCCGCCCTGCCAGGTCGGGATCCGACCCTTCGGCGCTTTCGAAGGCTTCACCGTGGCCACGAATCCCTTCACCCGGATCAATTCCAGACACCTTCCCGCAAACCAGAACACGTCACCCGGCGACATGCCCCCGACGAAATACTCCTCCACATGGCCCACCAATCCACCGCTGCGCCATTTGACCGCGATCATGGTGTCGCCCACGATGGTACCGATCGACATGCGGTGGCGTCGGGCGGCCCGCCGGTCCACAATGCGGAAGACCCCCTCCGCATCCTTCTCGACCCGACGGAACTCATCATAGGCTGCAAAGGCCTTACCGCCCGTCGTCACCATGGCAAGCACATCGGACCATTCGTCGTCGTCCATGGAGGCGAAGGCGTGCGTCGACCGCATCTGCGCGAGCAGATCCGGAGCGCGGAAACCATCCCCCACCGCCAAGGTGCATAGGAATTGGACCAGCACATCGAAGGTCCGCACCATGGGCCGGCGCGGCTCGATTTCCCCATGCTCGATGGCACCGCGCAAGGCCGCCGCCTCGAGCAGCTCCAGACCGAACGTGGGCAGAAAGTGGATCCTGCTTTCCGCTCCGGGCTGGTGTCCACTGCGCCCGGCACGCTGAACGAATCGGGCCACCCCTTTTGGGCCGCCCACCTGTACGATGGCCTCCACGGGACGGAAATCCACCCCCAGGTCAAGCGAGCTTGTGCAGACCACCGCCTTCAACCGGCCATCGTGCAGGGCATCCTCGACCCAGAACCGCAGCTCCTTGCTGATGCTGCCGTGGTGCATGGCGATGACCCCGGCCAAATCGGGATGGGCCTCCAGGATCTTCTGGTACCAGATCTCGCTCTGCGACCGGGTATTCGTGAAGACCAACGTACTCGAATGGGTACGGATGATGTCCACGACACGGTCGAGCAGCTGCACGCCGAGGTGACCGGACCAGGGCAACTTCTCGAATTGCGCCGGCATCACGCTCTCCACGCGGATCCGCTTCTCGATGTCGGCACGGATGATGCGGGCCGAAGGGGCGCTGTCCACCCCCATCAACACGGTCAAGGCCTCCTCCATGTTGCCGATCGTCGCCGAAATGCCCCACACCCGCATCTTCGGGGCCCATTGCCTCAACACGGCAACGGCGAGTTCCATCTGAACCCCCCGTTTGGTGCCGAGCAGGTCGTGCCATTCATCGACCACGAGGACTTCCAGTCCCTCAAACCGCTTGCGTCCGCCCTTCTTCGCCAGCTGGATGTGCAGGCTTTCAGGGGTGGTGATCAGGATCTCGGGGAGACGTTTGTCCTGGCGCTGCTTCTCTGCCGATGGGGTGTCGCCGGTTCGGACGCCGCAGCGCCAACCATTGCCCGCATGGGCAAGGATGCGTTCCGAAGACCCTTGAATTTCCTTGGCCAACGCCCGAATGGGGGTGATCCACAACACCCGGACGCCGCCGCCCTTTCCGCCGCCCATGACCGCGGGAGCCAGCACACTGTAGGTCTTGCCGCTACCGGTTGGTGCATTGACCAGAGCTTCGCCCCCACCGGCCAGCCACGACCAGGCCGCCACCTGAAACGGAAAAGGCCGCCATCCAAGCCCCTCGAAAAAGGCACGGCTGCCCATCACGGCAGGCTGGGTCCCGTCAAATTGAGCATCGCCCGTTGGAAAAATTGGCGCGTCTTCCACATTGCAATAATGCCCCGATTGCCCGCTGTGTTCCTACCTTCGGGACATGAGCAGAAACCAAGCCCTTCCTGCCTTCCTGGTTTTGATCCTGTCCATGTTGTGCTCCATCGGCCAGATGGATGCCCAAGACCCCAAGTACAGCCGAATGCTGGAAGACCTGGTCGACGAGAAATACGAGCGCGTCCTGTTCAGGGCCATCGGCTACACCGAGAAGGAGGCCACCAAGAAGCATCCGGAGCCCTATGCCTACATGGCTCGGGCCTACCTCAAGATCCACCAGAGTGACGACCCCGAGCTCACGGCGGATTACCCGAAAGCCCTGAAGGAGAGCTTGAAGTATTGCACCAAGTTCATCAAGAAGGACAAGGAAAACGAATACGTTCCCGACCTGATGGACTTCATCGAGGACCTGCGCGCGGAGACCATTGCCGCAGCCGACACGGAAATGGACGCGGAGAAATACACCCGCGCCAAAAGCCTTTATGCCTACCTCACCAAGCTGGATGGCACCGATCCTGCAGCCTATCTGATGCTCGGCCTGGCCAACTACTACGCGCGCTCCACCAGGGACGCCGAGGAGAACTGGTCCACCGCCACCCAATTGATGGGCAGCATGACCGGCAGCATTTCCATCTCCGAGCAGACCGAAATCTACCGCGACGAGCCTTTGACCGAATCCATGGAAGCCCTCCTGAAAACCGGCATCGTCCAAGCCGCAGAACAGTTGGACACGGATGGCCAAAGAGCCCGTGCCATAGAATTGCTAGAAGCCGGTCTGCCCATTTTCGAAGGTGACCGCGGGTACATGGTGACCTACGGACAGATCGTGGGATGAACCTCGCTTTCTCGGGCGAAGACGAGAGGGAACAGAACGACCCCCTGCTCGACGAATCCGGAAAGGACACCATCCAGGTCCTCCTTCTGGAGGACAATGAAATCGACGCCGTCATTTTCTCCAAGGCCGCATCGAGGTGCGAGCGCAACCTCACTGTGGCGCGTGCAGCTTCCGTAGCGGAATTCAAGGAACAGCTCAGCACCGTCTCCCCGCACCTCATCTGTGCGGACCACGTTCTGCCGGACGGGCTGGCCTTGGATGCCATCGCTTTTACCCGGGAGGTGCTGCCGGATACGCCCTTCATCGTCATCACCGGCGCTGGTGAAGAAGAAGTAGCCGCAGAATACCTGCGTGCAGGGGCAGCAGACTACCTGTCCAAGCGGCGCCTCGACCTTTTTCCCAAAGCGCTGGAGGAAGTCATCGACCGCTACAGGAACCGCACCCTGCGTGAAATCGCCGAGTCCAAAGCCTTGCGATTGAACGACGAATTGCAGGCCCTCATCCGCCATGTGGAGGAGGAACGGGATGAAGAGAAGCGCAGCCTGTCCCGCGACATCCATGACCAACTGGGCCAGGAACTGACGGCACTCAAACTGGGACTCTTCTTCATCAACGGCAAACTGAATGGCTTCTCCCCCAGCCCGGAACTGGAGGCATTGCAGGAAAAAATCAATGACCTGATCGAACTGAACACCCAGACGATCAAGTCCGTGCGAAACCTCGCCCACTCCCTCCGACCGGTGGTGCTCGACCAAGTGGGCCTGACCGCCGGCCTGGAATCGCTGGTACGCGACTTCAACAAGCGGGAACAGGGATTCTGCGGTTTGCACTGTTCGGGCCTTCCCGATCTGTCCAACAACATGCGAACCGACATCTTTCGGATAGTACAGGAAACGCTGACCAACATCGCGCGCCATGCCGAGGCCACCATCTCCTACATTCAACTGGGACCATTGAAAGGTGGCCTGCAACTGGAAGTGGTGGACAATGGGAAAGGCATGGACTTGACCAATGAGAATTCCCGTCCCGAGCAGGGCCTCGGCCTGGTTGGCATGCGCGAGCGGGCACGCAACCACAATGGTCGCATCAGCATTGATTCAGCTCCAGGAAGGGGCACGACCATCTCCATTTTCTTTCCCGAGGTACCAACGTCTTAATTTTGAGCATGAGCAAGAAAACCGTCGTCCTGTGTGACGACCACAACATCGTCCGGGCGGGATTGAGGCAAATCGTGGAATCCTTCGGGGATTTCGAAGTTTTGGCCGACGTGGAAAGCGGGGAAGCCCTGTTTCCTCTTTTCCGTTCACAGGCGCCCGACATCCTGCTGCTCGACATCAGCCTTCCGGGACGCAGCGGACTCGAAGTACTCAAGCAGATCCAGTCCATGTACCCGGAAGTCGCCGTGCTGGCATTGAGTATGTATCCGGAGGATCAATTCGCCATTCGCATGATCAAAGCTGGGGCCCGGGGATACCTGCACAAAGACAGTGCACCGCACGTGCTCGAGGAAGCCATGCGCACCATCGTGGCCGGAAAGCAGTACATCAGCGCCGACCTGACCCGGCTGATGATCGAAGAGATGGCCAAGGACGACAGCGACCTACCGCACAAGAGCCTGTCCGACCGGGAATACGAGGTGCTGCTGTTCATTGGCGAGGGCAAGACCATGACGGAGATCGCCACCCAATTGAGCCTCAGCATCAAGACCGTCAGCACCTACCGCAGCCGAATTTTGGAGAAGATGCGGCTCAAGAGCAACTCCGATCTCGTCAAGTACATCCTCCTCCACGACCTCGCTCCGGGAGGAGCCGACCCGACAAAGTCGGACGCATGATGAACGGATAGGAGCATTCCCACCCCTTCCATGGGAACCCTGCCGACAGCG
>CALKUW010000198.1 GCA_937996585.1 uncultured Flavobacteriales bacterium | reverse complement strand
CCCTGTGGGTTTGAATGATCGGACGATGGCCTCCACCTCCCTGAGGTATTCCCGTTTGCTGAAGTAGGGCGCGTAGACATACCCATCCACAGTGACGAGCTGACCCCGGGCCTCATCCACCCAGGAGATGGCCGTCCAGGGGCCCCCCATGAAGTCGCCCTCCATGCGCCACAATCCCCTCATCGTTGCCGCGAACCCTTCGCGGAAGGACACCTCCTCGTAAAAGGGGGGCAACCGGTATTCGGTGGTCATGAAGCTGCCTTCGACCTCACTGGAAATCCGGTCCCGCAAAAGGGAATCCCGCCGCGCCAGCATCGCTGGCATCGAAAAATCCTGCGGCCCGTTGTAGGGCGTCCTGTGCACCACGATGCCCATCTGCACGTCATGGTTGCGCC
Organism: uncultured Flavobacteriales bacterium; assembly: GCA_937996585.1. GTDB lineage: Bacteria > Bacteroidota > Bacteroidia > Flavobacteriales_D > Sanyastnellaceae > UBA8752. Next base: position 12,476 of record CALKUW010000198.1, on the reverse strand, counting down.
CTCCCTTCATGCGGGTCAGGGACCGCTCGATCCAGCAGTACCCACCACTGCTCGCCACCATACGCGCATCCCGCGGCAACACGGCTTCCAATCCATGTTTCTCCCGAAGTTCCTGCTCCAGGGCTGCGTTCCGGTCGAGCTTCAACAACTGTTCGAACCGCACCGCCTCCTCGCGCTCAATCATGTCCGCAAGCATGAGCCCCCCATCCGGCCCGAACAACGCTGCCACAGCACCGGCGGCATTCCGCGCCTTCACCTCCGCATACACCTGGCCCTTCGCGTATTTGTTGCGGTAGACCTTCAATGCGGGTTGCTGGGTGTCAATCCTGTCCTCCACATCGAAGAAGACGATGTTGCGGTGGGGCTTCCAGAACCGATCAAACTCCGCAGGGTCGAGCCGCACGACATCGAACCGGGGTTCATACTGGGGCAGCACCCTGACGGGCGTCCTGAACAAGCTGTCCACTGCCACCTCCACGCCATTGCTCCACACTTCAGATGAAACCACCATGACGATCTCCCCGCTCGGGCCGAGCTTTCCCGGCAACAGGGCCAGCCTTTCCGCCTTGGTCGGCGGCGCGCCATTCCCTCCACAGCCCGTCCAGGTGACAGCACTCAACACCAGGACGGCAAAAGCACACGCTGAACGCATGACCAAAGTCCACCTCAAATCAACGTGGGTCTGCATGGATGTAGAGTTTCTGGCCCACGCGGATCATGTCCCCGCGCAGGCTGTTCCACTGGCGCAATTCCCGAACACTCACACCATGCTTGCGGGCAATGGTGCCCAGCACGTCCCCTGAGCGCACGCGGTATACCGTGACTTCAGGCTCAAACGTGACCTCCGGGGTCGGGCGTGTTTCCTTCTCCAGCACGGAAGGCAGAGAGTCAAGAACCGTACCAACCAATGCGGCGGGCAAAACGAGGGGCCAACCTCCATCGACAGCCCCGGGAATGACCGCCTTCCTGTATTGCGGATTCAACTGGGCCACTTCCTCTTCCGGGCGTCCCATGGCCAGGGCCGCCTGATCGAACCGCACATTGCGCTGCATCATCAGCGTGTCAAGGGCAAAGCGGGGCATCATTTCCTCTCCGGGTACCAAACCCGCGTCCACCGGATGTTCGAACAGGTAAACCAAAGCGATGAGCGATGGCACATAGCGCGCCGTCTCCCGGGGAAGGAACCGACGCACCTTCCAGAAATCCCGGCTCCCGGAACGGCGGATCGCCTTGTTGACATTCCCCGGGCCGGCATTGTAAGCCGCCAATGCCAGGTGCCAATCCCCATCATACATCTCGAACAACCGCTTCAGGAAGCGACAGGCGGCATCGGTCGAAGCCGTGGGGTCGCGCCGCTCGTCCACCCAACTGTTGATGACGAGGTCCTGGCTGCGCGCCGTGGCATACATGAACTGCCACAACCCGGTCGCCCCGGCGCCACTTCGCGCCAGGGGGTTCAACCCGCTTTCCAACACGGGCAGATACTTCAACTCCAATGGCAAGTCATGTCGGTCCAGCGCTTCTTCAAACAGGGGGAAATAATGCGGCGCCCGGCCCATCATCCGGCCGAGAAACCTTGGGCGGTTGCGCATCATGAAAGCAATGCGATCCAACACCGCCCCATGTGGGGCCAAATCCATAGGCGTCCGTGCGTCGAGGTCCACAAGGGCCGTGAGAATGGCTGCGGTATCCAAATCCCGCGAAAGCGACGTGCTTGCCACACCGGCATACCAGACGGCGCTATCAGAACTGTGGCAATACCCTTCCCGGCACCAAGCCAACCAGAGGGAGTCCGCACGATCGGCAAGTTCTGCGTGGTCCACGGAGACCAGAACACTGTCGGAGACCGTAGAATCAGAGGGTGTGGCCGCACCCGTTGCGGCCAAAAAAATCATGAAACTCAACACGGTGATGGCCCGGAACATCCGCAGGTCCACCCAATCAATGACCTCAGGCCTTGCCTGCGTCATCCCCGTCTTTGCCGTCCTGCGTGGCGTCCTTGAACTCCTTGACACCCCGGCCGAGGCCGCGCATCAACTCGGGAATCTTACGCCCTCCAAACAACAGAAGAACGACGAGGACGATCAGAATGACTTGTGTAGGACCAATGGCTCCCATCCTGTGGATTTTGGCGCAAGTTCGGAGAAAAGAGGTCTCGTCGGTCAACGTCAACCGTGAACAGACCCAAACACCCGATCACGGTACGGCTGGGCCAATGAAGGGCATGTTGTCAATCAGGCGCACACCGCCCAGGGATCCCGCGGCAAAAACCCGCATTTCTCCCGCTTTCCAAGGAGCGGCTTCCAACGTGAACCCATCGGCAATGTTCAAATACTCCATCTCAAACCCCATACTCACCAAGCGCTCCATCGCCCGCTTGGCCTCCTCATGGGGTTGACCGCTGCGCGCTACCCGCTCCAGCTCCCGACTCAAATGAACCGCCAACGCACGGTGTTCCGCATCCAAACGCACATTCCTTGAGCTCATCGCCAATCCATCCGCCTCCCGAACCGTCGCTACAGGTGCAATCTCGAGGTCGGGAAATTCCTCAACCGCCAACCGGCTTATTACGGCCAATTGCTGCCAGTCCTTCTCCCCGAAAAACGCCACATCCGGCCGAACCAACTGAAACAGCCGCCGCACCACGTGCACCACACCATCGAAATGTCCCGGCCGGTGCGCCCCCTCCATCGTCCCGGTCAGTGAACCGTAGTCCACCCGATCCACCGTCGCAGGCACTCCGCTTGGATAGATTTCATCCACTGCAGGCATTACGACGGAATCAGCACCGGCCGCCCTGGCCAATTCAACGTCGGCATCAGGGGTGATGGGATAGCCATCGAAATCGCGCATGTCATTGAATTGCGTCGGGTTGACGAAGACACTGACCACCACCTGCACAGGCGTTCCATTCATCGCCATTACTCGGTCCCTGGCATGCCGGATCAACGCGGCGTGCCCCTCATGCAAAGCCCCCATCGTCGGGATGAAGAACACCCTGACGGCCTGGCCTTCCCGGTCCTCCATGGTTTCACGCCAAACGGAAAAACCCGAATGGACCGAATTTCCATCCACGCGGTCAGATGCCGCTTCCAGATTTTTTGATTGGAGGCTCATGCGGGACGATATGGCAAACCAGCGGGGTCAAGAACGAGCCGTTGCCCCCTCACAACGGGCGTTAAGCGATGCGAACAGATACGAATTTGAACCGTCCAAAGTAGCCGGAATCCTTGATTTTACGACCATTTCAACGTATATTTGAGGGAGCCTGTCACATTCCGGAATACTGATTCATGAGCAAGACCCGCATCCTTTACGTAAGTCAAGCAATTCAACCCTTCCTTCCGGAAAGCCCCATCAGCAAGGCCAGCCGGCAGATTCCCCAAGGGATTCACGAGCGGGGACGCGAAATCCGGGTGTTCATGCCCCGTTTCGGCGTCATCAATGAGCGCAGGCACCAGTTGCACGAGGTTATCCGCCTGAGCGGAATGAACCTGAACATCAACGACACCGATCACCCGCTCATCATCAAGGTGGCTTCCATCCCCACCGCGCGGATGCAGGTGTACTTCATCGACAACGAGCACTACTTCAAAAAGAAGGTCACGTGGTATGACGCCAAGGACAAGCTCGTGGCCGACAATGACGAACGGGCCATCTTCTTTGCCCGCGGAGTTCTGGAAACTGTGCGCAAACTGAGCTGGGCGCCGGACATCATCCATTGCCACGGCTGGATGGCATCCCTCGTTCCCCTCTACGCCAAGACCCTCTTTGCTGAGGACGCCCACTTCGCCAAGACGAAAATCGTCACGAGTGTCTTCGATGAAGGGTTTGACGGAACGCTGAATGGCAGTCTACATGAGAAAATTGCGTTTGACGGCATCGAAGCTTCCACCGTTTCCAGCATCGAGCTGCCCACGTTCGAAGCATTGAACAAACTGGCCATGCAGCATTCCGATGCCGTTGTCGCCGGTTCCGAGACGCTGACCCCCGAGACCCAAGAGGCATTCTCAAGCCTTGACGTCCCCACCTTGAACTATGTCGACGCCGATCTGGGAGCGGCAGACATGGCCACCTTCTACGACACCATCCTTGAGGGAAAGGAGGTGGCCGTTGAGGAATAAACCGCGGTATTGACACCGTATCCAGTCCAGGACCGACCCTGACGGGGAGGAAGGTCCTTGACGGCCACCCCATACCCATTTTCTGAACGACCTTCGCGACGCAACAACGCCTTCGGCATGCGCAGAAACGGTACCCTCATCCTCCTCCTGACCGCACCATTGCTGCTCGTGTTGGATGCCTGCCGCAAACCGGACAGCAACATCGGTTTGGCGCTGCAACCTGAGGAGGAACTGCTCGCCTTACGCACCGACACCCTGGACTTCAGCATCGCCATGGTGCCGGTCGATTCCTTGCGCACGGACGAAAGGAGCCGGTTGCTCCTCGGCAGTACATTCGATCCCGTCAGCGGATTTTCCGAGGCCTGGTTCTCCGCCGAACTCCGGCTTTCCCAAGCGTCCATCGACTTCGGTGAAAACCCCATCTGCGACAGCGTCGTTCTCACACTCAAACACAATGGTCCGTCGTACGGACTCAACTTCGCACAGTACCTGAAGGTCGAGCAGTTGGCCGATACACTGTCCATTGACAGCAGCTACTACGCCATTGACCGCATCCCAACCACGGGCATCAACCTTGCCGATCCAACACGGCAGCCCGTTCAAATGCACCCGTCCGATCCCCTGTATGTCGGGTCGGACACCCTCCCTGCACAGGTGCGCATCATGCTGTTGCCGTCGTTCGGCCAGGAAATCCTGAACGCGGACACCACCATCTTCTCTACGAATGCGGAATGGAGGAAGTGGTTCAAGGGCATCAGCGTCCGGTCTGAATCCGGTGGCGGAGGTATTGTGAGTCTCGAACCCAATGCCGGGGTGTCGTACATGCGCATCCACTACCACAACACCACCGACACGACTTCGTACGACCTCGTGATCAACACCAATGCCGCCCGGGTGGGACATTTCCGCCATGTTTGGCGGGGTGACTATGCTGCATTGAACAACAGCATGCCGGTTGAAAGCACGTCGCAAGCTGTCCTGCTTGGCGCCGGAGGATCTTACCTGAGGCTTGATCTTCATGGGCTCGACAGCCTGGACGCGCCCGAAGGTGCCGTCATCAACCGCGCCGAAGTGCTCCTGCCGGTGGGCGACTCCCCTTCCAAATTGAGTCGGTCCACCTTCCTCACAGCCTTCCTCAAAAGGGAGTCTGGCGGCATCGAACTCGCGCCCGAGGCCACCTCACCCGGTGTCGCCTACGACGGTAACTACAACAGCGACCGGGGAGGGTATGCCCTGAACTTTCCGGTCTACGCCCAACGCCGCCTCAACGGCGAGGAAACACGCCCGTACCTGTATCTCTATTCCGAACTGTCCTCGGTCGCCTTCGAACAAGTCGTCTTCGAGACCCCCCTTTCGGAAACCCCTGCCCAATTTGTCGTTACGTGGTCCCAATGACCCGACAGGCGGTGCCAAAGGCTTAAATTTGAAGCATGTGTGGAATCGTCGGTTATCTGGGGGAGCAAGACGCTTTTCCGCTGCTTGTAAAAGGGCTGAAGCGCCTCGAATACCGCGGGTATGATAGTGCCGGCATCGCCATCGTCAACGAGGCTGGCCAACTTGAGCACCACCGGAAGAAAGGCAAAGTCGACGATCTGTTGCACCACATGGAAGGGCGCACACCGAAAGGGTCACTCGGCATCGGACACACACGCTGGGCCACCCACGGACCGCCGAACGATGTCAACGCCCACCCCCACCTCAGTGGGGACGGCCAATTGGCATTGATCCACAACGGCATCATCGAGAACTACCACGCGCTGAAGGAAACCCTTGCTGCACGCGGTCACACGTTCTACAGCGATACCGACACTGAGGTGCTGGTACACCTCATCGAGGAAATCCTCAAGAACAGCGACAACCTCGACCTGTTTGAAGCCACGCGCATCGCGTTGAACGAAGTGGTCGGAGCTTATGCCATCGCCGTGGTAGATGTGGCCCGGCCTGGGGAAATGATCCTTGCGCGCAAATCAAGCCCCCTCGTCATCGGTATCGGGGATGGTGAATTCCACGTGGCGTCGGATGCCACCCCCATCATCGAATTCACCAAAAACGTGGTGTACCTCGAGGATGAGGAAGTCGCCCGCATCTCGCTCACCAGCGGCCTCAAAATCCGCACCATCAAGAACCACAAGGTCACCCCGGTCATCACGGAACTGGAGATGGCCATGGAATCGATCGAAAAGGGCGGGTATGAGCATTTCATGCTCAAGGAAATCCACGAGCAACCCCGCTCCATCGCAGACTGCCTCAGGGGCAGATTGCGCCTCGGTCACGGCGCCATCCGCATGGCGGGCATCGACGACCACCAGGATATGTGGTCGGAAGCCAAGCGCCTGATCATCGTCGCCTGTGGTACCAGTTGGCACGCCGGTCTGATCGCAGAATACATGTTCGAGGACTTTGCCCGCATCCCGGTCGAGGTCGAATACGCCAGTGAGTTCCGCTACCGCAACCCTGTCATCGGAAAGGGGGACATCTTGATCGCCATCAGCCAATCCGGCGAAACCGCAGACACCCTGGCCGCCATCCGCATGGCGAAGGAAAAAGGGGCACACGTATTCGGAATCTGCAACGTCGTCGGTTCGAGCATTTCCCGGGAGTCGCACAGCGGCGCCTATACCCACGCCGGTCCCGAGATCGGGGTGGCCTCCACCAAGGCCTTCACGGCACAGCTCGCGGTTTTGGCATTGGTCGCCATCCGCGTGGGACGACTGCGCGGAGAACTGGACGAACAACGATTCAACCGATTGCTCGTCGACCTCGAGGGCATTCCCGAAAAAGTGGAGGCGCTGCTTGAACTCGAGCCAGAGATCGAAAAGGTGGCCGAAGCGTTCAAGGACGCCCCGAACGCCCTTTTCCTCGGGCGCGGCTACAACTTCCCGGTGGCACTCGAAGGCGCCCTCAAACTAAAGGAAATCAGCTACATCCACGCAGAAGGCTACCCTGCCGCAGAGATGAAGCACGGCCCCATCGCCCTGATCGACGAGAACATGCCCGTGTTTTTCGTCGCTACCAAGGACACCCACTACGACAAGGTCGTATCCAACATTCAAGAGGTCAAAGCCCGTGGTGGTCGTGTCATCGCGGTGGTCACGGCCGGAGACACCGAAGCGGCAACGCTCGCAGACCAGGTCCTCGAAATCCACCGTGCTGAAGACGCGTTCGTCCCCCTGTTGAGCACCATCCCCTTCCAGTTGCTCAGCTACCACATCGCCGTGAAGCTGAACCGCGACGTGGACCAACCCCGGAACCTCGCCAAAAGCGTGACCGTGGAGTGACCCGCCCCATTCCGGAACTCTCCGGTACTCCATTGACATGCCCTACATTGGACGGAACACCAACGTCCACATGCGCGGAATCGTAGGCTACCTCGTCACCCCATTCACACCGGAAGGCGCCGTTGATGTCGGCACCCTGGAAACCCTTGTGGACCACCTCCTCGACCAAGGCGTGCAGGCGATGGCGCCCCTCGGCAGCACGGGAGAAAGCGCCTACCTCAACCGGGACGAATGGGCCCTGGTCGCCGAAACCACCATTGGACGCACCCAGGGCAAGGTTCCCGTCATCGTAGGTGCCTCCGCTCTGACCACGGCCGATACGGTGGACATGTGCAGGCAAGCCCAAGAGCTGGGAGCCGACGCCGTCATGGTACTGCCCATCTCCTATTGGAAGCTGACCGACGAGGAAATCTTCCAGCACTATCGGGCCATTTCCGACGCCATCGACATCCCCATCATGGCGTACAACAACCCAGCCACGGCGGGGGTGAATATGTCGCCGGAATTGCTGGTGAGGATGTACCGTGACATCGAACACGTCACCATGGTCAAGGAAAGCAGCGGCGACATCCAACGCATGCACGCCCTGCACCTCAAATCTGGCGGCGCACTTCCCTTCTTCAATGGCTGCAACCCACTCGCCCTCGAGGCGTTCGCAGCCGGGGCGTGCGGCTGGTGTACGGCAGCCCCCAACCTCATCGGCCAGCCCGTACAGGACATGTGGCGCGCCGTCGAAGCCAACGACTTCAACACCGCACGGGACCTCTTCATGCGACACCTGGACCTGTTGTCCTTCATCCTCGCCGGGGGCCTTCCCGCCACCATCAAGGCCGGCCTTTCGCTGCAAGGCATCCCCTGTGGCATCCCCCGCCTCCCCCTCGCGCCTCTGGGCGAATCAGATACCCGGACCCTCGCTCAATTGCTCGACACCCCGCATCCATGACCCTTCGCTGCCTCGCTACTGCCTGCGCCCTGCTGCTGTTCGCCGCCTGCCAGGATCCCACTCCTGAGATTGTCCACCCGCCGCTCGACCCATCGCTCGATGAGCCCGCACCCCGCTCTGTGCTCACCAGCATGAACATCAACCCGGACGCGAAGGCGGGTCCCGGCGGAAGTGCCCTATACATCATCAATCCGGAGACCGGAGCACTGCACGTCTTCCCATTCTCCACCATGCGCGGCGGACCGGTCGAAGGACAGGGCATGCACACCGCATTGTCAAAGGACCGAGAAACGGTCTTCTGCACCATGGGCGGCAACAAGGACCTGGACTTGCGCCTCGTCACCATCGATCTGCATTGGCAAAATGGGCACCCCCATCCCGAAGTCATCGACAGCCGGGTACTCGTTGAAGCCGGTACCCGCGGCAACGAATCCAACGGTGCCTCGTGCCACCCCGGTGAACCGGGCATCCGACAGGAGGGCCACGGCAGCCGCATCACCGAGGACGGCCGCTTCCTGTTGTTCAGCGAAATGCAGAACGACCGCATCCGGGTGTTCAACATCGCCCGGGGCGCATTCGCCGGTGAGCCCCAGGACCACCCCTCACTCTATGCACCACACGGGCTCTACCCCAATCCCGCCGGCACCTTTGCAGCCACACCGCAGTACTGGTTCGACCACCACACGGTGGGCATCTGGGCACTGGACAGCCTGACAGGCACCCCCTCCTTTGCCTTTGCCATCCAGATGGCGGACAGCTCCGGCACCGGAGCCTACCAACACACGGTCCGGTGGCTCGATGACCACCGCTTCTTCGTAACGGTCACGCAAGAGGCCGAACAGGGCAATGGAAGCAGCCAACAGGGCATCTGGCTGGGCGACCTCACCTCACGCTCCGCCCAACGCGTGCTGGGAGCGGAGGACATCCTGGAAGGGGTCTCCGATTGCGGCATCGCGGGCAACAAGCTCTACGTCGCCGAAGGCAACGTCGCGAAATTCCTCGCCGGTCAACCGACGCCCGGTCACCTGTCCATCTGGGACATCTCTTCACCCGAATCGCCATCTCTTGTGCGCCGCTTCTCTGCAGGCGATGGCTTTCCAGACGACTTCGAAAACGCACACAGCATCGGCATACCGGTGGACGGAAGCTCTGTCTTCGTAGAGTCCTTCAGCAGCCATTACCTCATCCAGGTGGATCCGATCAATGACACCGTCATCCGCACCTTCGGAAAGGAAGATGGCCTCGACACCCCCCACGGGATCTACGTTCAACCCTGATCGCGCAGGACGCTAGGAGCGAGGACCTCGAATCCGTCAAGCATGGCTTCCAGATCGGATGCTTCGGTCAATGGATTCATGAGGGTACAGCGCAACCAGACGCGTCCTCCGAACCGGGTCTGCACCACATAATGCGCGCCCTCCTCCAGATGGCGCTGGCGCAATCCGGACGTGAACGCGTTTTCCGCCTCCACGGAATCGAAGGCCTGCGGCAGGTAGCGGAAACAGACAATGTTCGCCTCGGGCGCCATGGCCAGTTCCCACCCTTTTGAATTCCGCGATTCAACAGCCGTGGCCAGCGCCCGGCCCAATCCGAAGAGGCGGTCGATAAGCACCCCCCAGATTTCGGACCCGTATTCCTCGAGCACCGCAGCGACCCGGGTAGACAACATGCGCTTGGTGCACTCAAACGTCCGCTTGCCGAAGTTCCACCACTCCGGGTCCTCCGCGTCACTCCACAGGTATTCCGCCGACTGCGTGAAGGGCAGGAAGCTGTCGTCCTGCCGGGCGTAAAAGAGACCCGTGCACAGGGCGGGCACCCCCATGATCTTGTGGAAGTCCATGGCGACACTGTCCGCGCGTTCGATACCCGCCACCAGCGAGCGGTAACGGTCACTGAACACCGCAGGTACACCATGGGCGCCATCCACGTGGAACCACAAATCATGTTCGCGGGCGAAATCCGCCGTCAACGCCAGGTCATCGAACGCCCCGGAACTCGTCGTGCACGCACTTCCCACCACAGCCACCACCCGTCTGCCCTTCCGCTTCATGGCCTCCAACGCCGCCTCAAGGCCCTCCGCTGTCATCTTGTGGGAAGCGTCGACCGGAACCAGGCCCACACCTTCGGCACCCCAGCCCATGATGCGCACGGCGCGGTCGACGCAATAATGCGCCTGCTCGGAGACCAGCACGGCCCCCATGCCATCGTCACCGTGCTCCCACGCATCGGCATCCCGCTGGCCCGCCGCGTGCCGGCGCGCCGCCAATAGTGCTACAAGGTTGGCCAAGGTTCCCCCGTGGCACATCACACCACCGCACCCCTTCGGAAGCCCCATCATTACACCGATACGCGCCATGAGGACGTCCTCCATGGCCGAATTCGTAGGCCCCATCTCGTAAATGGCCCCACCGTTGTTGAGCATGTCCGTTACCATGCCGACCAGTGCCCCGTCGGGGAAGGGAACGGCCACCTGGTGCCCCATGTAGCGGGGGTCCTGCAGTCCATTGGACCGCTGGACCACTTCCCTCATCAGCGCAGGCAGGCCCACGGGCGAGTCCAACCTCACGGCCCAATGGCGCCGTTCATCCTCCGGTGCCACCCAAGGCATGGAACGGTCTGCAGTGCGGGCTTGGGATGAAACAAGGTGTTGCGCGAGGTCTTCAAGGATCTCCCGGCCCAGACGAACGAACCTGTCTGGATCATATGCTTTGCGCAGCAAGGGGTGCAGGGGCTCCAGCATCATGTAAAAATCAGCATCAAATGACCATTTTCGAACCGCTCCGTGCCCCTATATCCGACTGATTATGAGCCCATCAACCACCATTGTTGTGGAAAAGACGTGGATATGTTCCGCACCTTGGCGGGAATTCCCTTTCTTGCGCCCGGAAACTTTTTGAAACCTCAAGATGAAGCACATCCTGACCGCCTTGGCACTGGTTGCCTTGTTTGCCACTACGGCCACCGCGCAAAAGCAATTTGGTGGCGAGCACAACATCGAACTGCAATTCACCCCGTTCGGTAACTCTCCTGTTGATGGCACCACCATCAAGTACCGGAACTTCACCGACGAAGAGTCTGCGTTCCGCCTGAGCCTCACGTTCAACAGCTCCAACGAGAAGTCCATCGGCTTCCGCGAGTTCGACTTCAACGGTGTGGGTCGTCCTGAGCCCTACTTCAGCATCATGCCCGACGGCACGATCGTGGAAGGCGGTATTCCTGCCATCGCAGGTGCCTACGTGACTTCCGGTGACGACGAGATTCCCAGCCCGGACCTCTACGACACCTACAGCACCTCCACCTTCATGATTGCTCCCGGTTACGAGAAGCACTTCGATGCCGGTGGTGACAACCTCAGCCCCTACATCGGTTTCGAGATCGGTTACGGTGTGACCAGCGCCTCCATGGAACAGGAGTTCTGGAGTGCGGACGACGAGAACCAGGTCGGCGACCAGGACCAGTACATCGTCTGGACGCAGACCCTCAGCCAGAGCGCCAGCATGTTCAAAATCGGCCTCGTGACCGGTTTCGACGCCTACCTCACCGACTACCTCTATATGGGTGCAGAAGCCGGCCTCGGCTTCATGAGCTCCAAGGTCAACGACATGGAGATCGCTGCCACCGACAACGTGGCGTACAACCTCTTCTGGGGCACGCAGAACGCCGTTGACCCGAGCGACCTTACCGAGATGCCCGCCCCGATCCAGGGCAGCGTGGACCTCGCCGGTCACGCTTACAGCGGTCAGCACCCCGCCAACATCAACGACCGCCCCTTCTGGAGCGGCAACCAGCAGGGTGGTGGTCTCGGAACCAACTTCCAGGCCCAGCTCCGCCTCGGCTACCTCTTCCAGTAATCGGAAGCCCAACACATTCGAAAAGCCCCGCCCTCACCGGCGGGGCTTTTCTTTTGCCCATTCGCGGAGATGGGGGCAACTTTCCCCCCATGAGATTCCGCCTGGAATTGGACCACGGGAACAGCACATGGAGGGCCATGGGCGATCCCGTCGACCTCAGCATTCCCGTCAACCCACATACCGGGCTGCCGCGCGCCTGGTACAAGGGCCCGGCCACGGCCGAACCCGTCCGATCCGATGGATGGATCGGCTCCGTCGCGGAAGGGGGCAGCGTCAATTT
>CALKUW010000197.1 GCA_937996585.1 uncultured Flavobacteriales bacterium | reverse complement strand
GAAGCGGCCTTGACCGCCACCTTCAGCAGCCACCCCACCAAGCCCACCCGCGTGGGCTGGATCCAGTTCAACTTCGAGTTGCAATGACCACCTGGCCGCCAAGGCTGAATCCATGACGTACGAGGAGGTGCTCGACTGGCTTTATCGCCAGCTTCCCATGTTCCAGCGGACGGGACCTGTGCGCTACCGCATCGATTTGCAGAAGACCCATGACCTTTGTGCGGCCCTCGGTCACCCCGAACAGGGCCTGCAGGTCATCCACATCGCCGGGACCAACGGCAAGGGTTCTGTGAGCCATGCGGTGGCTGCGGCATTGACCGCACGGGGCTTGAAAACAGGGCTGTATACGTCGCCCCACCTTGAGGATCCGCGCGAGCGCATTCGGATGGATGGCAAGATGATCGACGAGGTGGACTTCATCCGTTTCGTGGAGGTGAACCGTCCAGTCTGGGATGAGCTTGTGCCGAGTTTCTTCGAGTTGATGTTCTGTATGGCGCTGGACCACTTCAATCGTTCCGGTACCGATGTTGTCGTGCTCGAGACCGGGATGGGAGGCCGGCTGGATTCAACCAACATCTTCCCACAGCCCCTCGTCACGGCCATCACCTCCATCGGGCTTGACCACCAGCAGTTCCTCGGAGACGACCTTCGTTCCATTGCCGAAGAGAAGGCGGGCATCCTCAAGGAAGGGGTGCCTTGCGTCGTGGGGGTGATGCCGCCGGAGGCCCGTTCGGTCGTCCTGGAGCAATCCATGCGATTGGGCGTTGAAGTCCACGACGGGCTCCCCGATGCGCAGGCCACGAACGATCCGAGGTGGCTGCAGCTGAACCGAGCTGTTGCCCGCCGGATACTGAGCTTGGTCCCGGGAAAGTCTGAGGGGGACGAAGCCGTTCTCATGGCCGGCCCTTCGGGATGGGGGTTGCGCGGAAGGTGGCATTGGTGGTCTGAGGATGTACTGCTCGATTGTGCGCACAATGTGGAGGGCTTGAAGGCTGTGGGGAAGGCGTTGAATGACATCGGGCGCCCCCTGCATCTGGTGTTTGCCGCCGTGGCGGACAAGGATGTGGGGGCCGCATTGAAGTGCTTGCCAGACGCCCGGAAATACCATTGGTGCCAAGCCGACATCCCACGTGCCATGCCCGCTCAGGAGCTGGCAGAAAGGGCAGCTGCCCTTGGCTGCAAGGGGGCGGTGCATACCACGGTGGCTGCCGCTCTGAAGGCCGCGATACAGGAGCGCTCTGCCGACGAATTGATTGTCGTCCTCGGCAGCGTCTTTACCGTCGGCGAGGCCTTGACTGCGTTGGAAGGAAATTGATCAAGGGCAGGTGCAACCGTAAATGCCCAGCAGGATGAGCAGGTCGGTGGTGCCGACGAGGTCGTCCAGGTCCAGGTCGGCCGGGTGCGGTCCCATCGTGCCGAAGTTGGCCAGCATATAAAGCACATCCTCCACGGTCTGGGCTCCGTCACCATCGATATCGCCGAGGCATCCGCCGTAAGGTCCGATGCCGCAGGTGTTGTTGATGCTGCCGTCGAAGTACATGTTGGCCAGCTCGACGGCCTGTGTACCGCAGATGATGCCCATCTCCCGTCCGGGAATGTCGTCCGTGACCGGGTGGATGCCACCCCAGATGCGGGACAGGCTGCACTGGTCCGAAGCGTCGTAATACGTCGCCCATTGCAGTTCCACGGCCACCGAAGGACCCACCTCGAAGACGAGGAAGTCGTCCTGTGGGCAGGGGAACACGCCCATGCCACCGGGGAAGAATTCGTCGCCCGTGATGGCCGTGAGCACTTCCGCTGCGGAGCGACTGAAGGTCGAGTGTCCGGAGACATAGCCGGCAAAGGGCGGCGTGACGAAGCTTGGCCGCTGGTAGGACCACCAGTTTTCCGCGAGGATCCAATCCACCCCGGCGATGTTGCCGGCGGTGTCGTAGGGAATGGCGATTCCGCTCTCGTCCTCGTACGTATCGATGTAGGCCGGTCCCTGCCAGGTGAAGACCTTCACCTTGCCGATGTTCTCTCCGCCTGGACCCGCAAGGGGATCCGTATCGTCCACCAGTTCGATGTAGCCGGGGAAGAGCGGCAGACCGCTGGGGCTGTAACTCGGAAGGGTCGGGTCTGAACTCTGCCCCTGGTCGGCCATGTAGCGGATGGCGGAAATGGGGCGCACATAATCGTAGTACCCCTTGACACTCCAAGCTGCGATGGCGGCATCGTGCACCGCGCCACCGAGGGTGAGGTAGCCCTTCACCTCGTACTCGAGCGGATCGATTTCCGCACCCTCTCCCATCCAGTCGTAGGTGAATTCCGGGTGCTCCATCACCTCGTTGAAGATGCTGAACCAGTGGCCTGGTGGGGTCTCGCTGTCGGGACCGTCCGCCCAGAACTCGGCGAGGATTCGGCTGTAATCGCCCAGCGGAACAATCTGGGGCTCATAAGGTTGCCCGGTACTCGGGTTGAGGTCGTGCCCCATGCCAGCATCGCCACCGTCGAAATAGGTGTAGAAATCCCCGTATTCGGTCATGTCCGCGGGGAACTCGCCCACGTTGCCGATGTTGGCCGGGCTGGCATCAATCATGACCCCGTTGTAAGGGTCGTGGTGGGACTGCCAGATGCTGACCATGGCGAAATGGTGGCGGTACATGCTGTCGAGGTCAGCTGGCTGGTCACCGCCGATGTAGACCGGAGGCCCCGGATCGAGCCACGTGGGCCACATTTCTCCGTCCCGCTCGTACATCGACATCTGCTCGTCCTGCAGAGCGAAGGGGGCCACCCATCCCCACTCGGGACTTTGGAAGGGCGGGGCGCTGTTGAGCACCTCACCCGATTGGTCCACGAAACCATCGATGGCGAGCGGCTGCCAGCGGTTGGGGTCGGCGATGGTGGGATTGCCCGGGTCGTCGACAACCAGCTGGTCATTGAGGGGCTCGTAGTAGAGGTTGACGTAGTCGAAGGCCTCATTGGCCCCGTCTTGGATGCCATATGCAATGACCTGCTCGCCGATGTAGTTGCCCAATGCGGCAGGGGAACCGAAGGTGTAGTTCGTGGAGGACAGGGAAGGGTCGTAACCCAATGCCGTAAACAGGGAGTCAAAGCGGGCTTGGGATGTAATGACGCCCGGTGAATTCTCGTAACGGTGGGTCAGGACGCGGTAGGCGGCATAAGAGATGGCCTCCTTTCGGGCCGAGGGGATGTCGATGAAGGGAAGGATGTTCTCCGGAATGCCGTCGAAATCCGCCGTGTATCCACCCACGGTATGGCCCAACAGCAGGGGTTCTGCGACCTCGTCGTACACAGCCCAGGCGTCATACATGGCCATGGAGACGTGGTAGAGGTTCCGGGCGTGAACAGGGGGGCGGGCGAAGTCATCGCGGATGCCCATCAACTGGGCCTCGATCCACTTGTAGGCCACGTCGTGGTCGTCTTCCTGCGCTGCGATTGTGCCTCCTGAAAAGAAGGACAAGTGCAGCATCAGCGCGAGTGGAACGGTGTTGAAACAAGTGTTGAATCCTGTGTGCATGCCCGTTGTCATTGCTCCCTTAAAGATACAACCCCTCTTGCCAATTGGTTGGCTACGGGGGTTACGCGGTAAAGATGGAAAGGGAATGTGGTGGGCGGTGAGGGACTCGAACCCCCGACCCCCTCGGTGTAAACGAGGTGCTCTGAACCAGCTGAGCTAACCGCCCCTTGGGAGGCGCAAAAGTAGGACATTCAACAGCGAACTTGCATCCGTGCAGCGAACGGAAGGCATATC
>CALKUW010000196.1 GCA_937996585.1 uncultured Flavobacteriales bacterium | reverse complement strand
GAAGAAGAGGAAGAAGAGGAAGAAGCGCCCAAGCGGAAAACTGGCGGGTTCAGCCTGGTGTTCGACGTGGTCCGGCGGTTCGCCCAGCCGCTGGGGATCCGGCTGCCGGAGTGGGAAGGCCGGATCATCGAAACGAAGAAGGGTGTCGTACGGCTGCTCTCGATCCGCGAGCGGGCGAAGGTACTGTTCGGCCACGCGGGTGGGGACCTGGTAGCGCAGCGCATTGAGCGCGCTCCGCGCGGGCCGGTGCAGTTGGAACTGCTTCTGGCTGACGGAGTGGCCGAGACAGGTACTGACTATGTGCCCCGCGGCAGGCGGTGGAGAGGCGGAAGGCGGAGCCCTCGTTCCAGCCATCTCCCGGAGGGAGACCGGGAATATGGGGTCGCACCCGGGGCGACCACCCTGGACCGCGTACACACGGCCATGCTGCTGCAGGCCGCCGGCCAGGCGAACGCCTTGCGCGCTTTACTGCGTTCGGAGATGGACCGCGGGCCAGACTTCCTTCGGCTCGCCAATGCGCTTGCAGCGCTCTATCCTAAAGGCAGCGAGGGGAGGCGGCTGGTGGAGGCGATGCTCCTGGCGGTGCCGAGGTGAGAGCCGTTCCCCTGTCTGAGGAAGCCGTCCGCCAGAAGATCGACGAGATGGTCCGGCGGGTTGTCCGAGAGACCCATCCCGTGCGGGTCATCCTGTTCGGTTCCCACGCCACGGGACACGCACGACCCGACAGCGACGTGGACTTGATGGTCGTTGTGCGGGATGGAAGTGACGTCCGTGCGACCGCCGTACTGCTCTACCGGCTGCTGGCCGGCATGGGTATGCCCAAGGACCTCGTTGTCGTCACGGCCGGGGACTTCGAGCGACTGAAAGGCATTCCCGGGACTGTCATCTATGTGGCGCACCGTGAGGGCCGGGGCCTCTATGGCGATTCCCCGTGAAGTGCGCGAGGTCGTGCGCGCGTGGATCCTCAAGGCAGAGCACGATCTGCGTACTGCCGAGCGTACGTTCACGCCCGAGGGAGACTGCCCGTTTGACATGGTGTGCTTTCATGCACAGCAGTGTGCTGAGAAGTACCTGAAAGCGTTGCTGGTCTTTCACGGGCGCGAGGTCCCCAGGACGCACGATCGGACTGAAATACTCCCGCTGCTGTCTGCCGGCGTGGCGGTGAAGCTCGACGTTGACGAGCTGGCCGAACTGAACCCGTATGCCGTTGGCGTTCGGTATCCTGGACTGGGTCCAGAGCCGGGCCGCGAAGAGGCCAAACCAGCCCTGGAGATAGCCAGGCGGGTGCGGGCAGAGGTGCGCTCGGCCCTCCCGATAGACGAGCTGATTTAAGCAGGAGGAGACCACTCATGGATCCGTGGTACAAAGTCGTCACACCACGCAAAGAGGTCCGCGAGGGGCGATCCTTCAACCCCGACGAGTTCGCCATCCACCTGGAGCAGGTCGTCTCCGGTCGCGCTCCGGACGACTACCGTGATCCGGAAAAATTCTTCAGCCGCAACGTCTTCACCCGGGCGTTGACGGAGCACACAGGTATGGTCCTGAGACGATTGGCCGGGCGTACCGAGGGGACGGCTCCCGTCCTGACGCTGATCACGCAGTTCGGCGGTGGCAAGACCCACACCCTGACGGTGCTCTACCACCTGATGGGGAACGCGGCCAGGGCGCCGTCCTTTCCCGGGGTCAGCGAGGTCCTCCGGTCGGCAGGGCTGGGTGAGGTGCCATCCGCACGTGTAGGTGTGTTCGTCGGGAACGCCTGGGACCCGAGGCCGGGCGCAGAGACCCCCTGGCTGGACTTGGCCCGGCAGGTCGCGGGGGATGCCGGGGTGGAGGTCCTGGGCCCGACCGCGCCCGAGGTGCCCCCTGGCACCGCCGCCCTGGAGCGGCTCTTTGATGCCGCTGGAGGGCGGGTGCTGCTCCTGTTCGACGAGGTGCTGAACTTCCTCAACCGCCACCGGGCGCTGGCCGAGCCATTCTATGCGTTTCTGCAGAACGTGTCCGTGGCCATGACCGCCACCACGCGCAGCGCCGTGGTGATCAGCCTGCCCCGCAGCCAGGTGGAGATGACCGACTGGGACGTACAGTGGCAGGAGCGGATCACCAAAGTGGTCCGGCGCGTGGCCAGGGACCTCATCGCCAACGATGAAGCGGAGATCGCCGAGGTAGTCCGCCGGCGGTTGTTTGAAGACCTGGGGCCGGAGAATGTCCGTAAGCGCGTGGCGCGGGTGTACACGGATTGGTGTTTTGAGCGGCGGGCACAGCTTCCGCCGGAGTGGACCGCCGTAGACACGGCGACTACCGAAGCCAGGGCGCGCGAGTTCCTGCGGTCGCGTTTTGAAGCCTGCTACCCCTTTCACCCGGCCACGCTGTCGGTGTTCCAGCGCAAGTGGCAGCCCCTGCCGCAGTACCAGCAGACGCGCGGGACGCTGGCCATGCTGGCACAGTGGGTCTCCCTGGCGTACCGCGAGGGCTTCCAGACCGCTCGCCGCGAGGCGCTGATCACCCTGGGCTCGGCTCCGTTGGAGGCCCCTGAGTTCCGGGCTGTGGTGCTGGGTCAGCTGGGTGAGCCTAAGCTCGCCGTGGCGATCGAGGCAGACATCGCAGGCACCATGAGTCACGCTCGTGCGCTGGACGCCGACACCAAGGGGGCGTTGCGCGACATCCACCGGCGCGTGGGGGCGGCGATCCTCTTCGAGTCGTCGGGTGGTCAGGTTCACAAAGTGGCGTACCTTCCCGAGCTGCGGTTCGCTCTGGGGGAGCCAGAGCTGGATACGACCTCCATCGACAATGCCGCGGCGGCGCTGGAAGGGAAAGCCTTCTTTATTCGTAAGGTGGGCTCGGACGGCTACCAGATCAGCCACAAAGCCACGCTGAAAAAGGTGGTGAACGACCGGCGGGCAGCCCTGGACGACGACGGCGAGGTCCGGCCGAGAATGCGACAGCTGGTTCAGGAGGAGTTTCGGCGCGGGGCGGCTGTTCACGTGGAGCCCTTTCCGGAGAGCAGCGAGGCGATCTCGGACGCGCCCAAACTGCGTCTCGTGGTCATGGCGCCTGAAGTAGAGTGGTCTGATGAGGTGCGAAGGCAGGTGGCGGAGTGGATTCGGGTGCGTGGCGGGCAGTCCCGCCGATATCCAGCTGCTCTGATCTTCTGTGTGAGGCGCCCTGGTCGGACGCTCAAAGACCGGGTGGAGAACTGGCTGGCGTGGGAACGGGTGGCCGCGGAGGCGCAGTCCGGGATTCTCGGCGAGGACTACGACCGCAGGGAGTTGGCGGAGCTGACGAATCGGCTGGGGGAGGCGCGCGAGGATGCGCGCGACGAGGTCTGGGCGACCTACACGCACGCGGTGGTGGCGGACCCCCGGGAGCCGGACGGGGTCCGGGTGATCGACCTGGGCGCGGGCCACGCGAGCGCCGGTGAGACTCTTTCAAGCCGCGTCGTCGGGGCACTGAAGGCGGAGGGTCTGCTGAGTGAGTCCGTAGGGGCCTCCTACGTGGACCGCAACTGGCCGCCTGCGCTGCGCGACGCGGCGGCCTGGCCGTTGGACTCTCTGCGCCAGGCCTTCCTGGACGGGTCGCTCACGCGGCTCGCCGATGCGGAGGCTGTACTACGGACGAAGATCCCGGAATGGGTAGAAAAGGGCGAGTTCGGTCTGGCCTCCGGGCCTTTGCCCGACGGGGGTTACCAGCGCGTGTGGTATGAAGAGCCGGTGCCACCTGAGGAGGTCACCTTCGGACCGGACGTCCACCTCTTGCGTAAAGACCGGGCTGTAGCGCTGAAAGCCGCGGACGGTGATCGCAAAGAAGAGGAGCCAAGGCCGCAAGGCCCCGTCCCGGTCGATGACCAGGACCGTTTTCCCCCACCCCCACCACCTGTCGGCCGGGTGCGCGTGCGCGTCTCCGGCACAATCCCCTTGGAGGCGTGGAACCGGATCGGGACCCGTCTGGTGCCGAAGCTGCGGACAAACCTGAACAACCTGTGCGCGGAAGCCACGTTCGAAGGTGACCTTGACGCAACCAGCTGGAACACCCTGGCGGGCGAGCTGAAGACGGTTATTGAAGACCTGGGGCTGTCAGGCTCCCTCCGTGTGGAGGAACGCGCGGGGGAGGACGCGCCGGGAGAGGGGCAAGGAGGATAGACGGGGGGCCGCAATTCGAGCCTCGAAACCCGGAGAGCACCGGGAAAGGCGACCTCACGCGGGATCGGTCCGCGGAGACCGGCGTCGCGCCAGAGGGTAGTCCGCACGATCGACTGGGGACATAGGGGAAGGCAGCAGATGACCTCGGATGATCCTACTGTGGATCTCGTGGTCCAACGGATCGTGGCGGCGTTCCGGCGGGTGAAGGTCATCCTGTTCGGCTCGAGGGCGCGGGGTACTGCCGGGAGAACCAGCGATGTAGACCTTCTCTTCGCGGTGCAGGAGGCCCGGGAGCGGGTGCGGGCCGCGGTCCGCAACACCAACTACGAACTGCCCTCCCGCAAGATCACCGTCAACCTGGCCCCCGCCGACGCGCGCAAGGAGGGGCCGGCGTTTGACCTGCCCATGGCGGTGGGTATCCTGGCGGCCACCGAGCAGATCCGGCCGGCGGCGCTGGACGGGACGCTGCTGCTGGGCGAGCTGTCTCTGGACGGGACGCTGCGGCCGGTGGCGGGGGTGCTGTGCGTCGCCCTGGCGCCCGGATCCATGGGCGCGCGTGCCCTGGTGGTGCCCCAGGCCAATGCCGCCGAGGCCAGCCTGGTCCAGGGCCTGACCCTCTACCCGGCAGGCTCACTGGCAGACGTGATCCGTCACCTGGAGGGGACCTGTGAGCTGACCCCCGTCCGGGGCGGTCTGCCGGAGGTGGTGGAGCCCCCGCCCGCTGACGAGGACTTCGGCGACGTCCGCGGCCAGGTCCACGCCCGCCGGGCCCTGGAGATCGCCGCCGCCGGAGGCCACAACCTGGTGCTGGTCGGTCCCCCGGGAGCCGGCAAGACCATGCTGGCGCGCCGTCTGCCCACCATCCTGCCGCTGCTGTCGGCCCAGGAGGCGCTGGAAATCACCCGGATCTACAGCGTCGCCGGGCTGCTCCCCCCGGGAGGACTGGTGCGCCGCCGGCCGTTTCGCAGCCCGCACCACACCACCAGCGCCGCGGCCCTGACCGGAGGCGGGCCGGTCCCGCGGCCGGGCGAGGTGACCCTGGCCCACCGGGGAGTGCTATTCTTAGACGAGTTGCCCGAATTCCACCGGGAGGCTCTGGAGGCGCTGCGCCAGCCTCTGGAGGACGGGGTGGTGACGGTGGCCCGGGTGCAGTCCACCGTGACGTTTCCGGCACGGCTGACCCTGGTAGGCGCCATGAACCCCCTGTCCGTGCGGGCACCGGGGCGATGCGTTGCGGGAGTGCCTGTCCAGTCCTGCCCAGGTGGCGCGGTACCTGGCGCGGGTGTCCGGGCCGCTGCTGGACCGCATCGACCTGCACGTGGAGGTGCCCCGGGTGAGCGCCGCAGAGCTGCTCGCTGCAGCTGCGCTCTGGAGCAGGGGCGGGAGGTGTTCGCCGTCCCGGGTCCGGTCACGTCCGCCACCACCGCACTGCCCCACCGGCTGGTGCAGCAGGGAGCCAAGCTGGTCAAGGGCGTGGAGGACGTTCTGGAAGAGCTGCGCGTGCCCGTGCGCCCGCCCCCGCCGCCGCCGGCCGTGGCCCTGGAGGGGCCCGAGGCGACGGTCTACGGGGTTCTGACGCTGGAGCCGCGGAGCCTGGACGCTCTGGTCCGCCGCTGGGGCCTGCCGGTGGCGACAGTCGGCCGGGCTCTGGCCAAAGTCGGGATAGGAGCAGCGAGATGGGATGTTAGGCGGACGGCCGGTGCAGTATAATACCGGCAAGCAGAGGGGGTGGGGTGGCCGAGATCCAGACCGGCTGGCCGTTTGCGGCGCGGGGCCGCGGAGCCTTCTGCGTCTTAGGCTGACGCAGGCGGAGCGTTAGACTGGTCGGTCTAATCAGGAGTTAGCCGCTAGGAGGAATTCGCCGGCATGGGCCTTTTGACCTTCAGCATCAACGTCACCCTCGATGGTTGCGTCGACCACCGGGAGGGGATTGCCGACAACGAGACACACGCCTTCTTCACCCGTCTCATGGACGAGGCAGGGGCGATGCTGTGGGGCCGCGTCACCTACGAGATGATGGAGAGTTACTGGCCGGCGGTCGCACGCGGCGACGTGGAGGCGCCACGGGCCATTCACGAGTGGGCGGTCAAGCTGGAGGCCAAGCCGAAGTACGTGGTGTCGTCGACGCGACGGGACTTCCCGTGGACCAACAGCCACCACATCGTCGGCGACCTGCGCACGGGCGTGCAGAAGCTCAAGGAAGCGACCCCGGCCGGCGTGCTCCTCTGCAGCGGCAAGCTCGCCGTCGAGCTGGATCGGTTGGATCTGATTGACGAGTACAAGTTCCTTGTCCATCCCAGGATCGCAGGCCACGGCCCGACCCTGTACGAGAGCGGACTGCCCAGCACGCGACGGCTCGAGTTGATCTCGGCGAGGCCTCTCCGCAACGGCGCGGTCGCAATGCACTACCGGCGCGCGCGCGGCTAACAACCGGTTGCAGCGGACGGTCTGATGCGCAGCCCGCCGCTGAAACGGGGCGTTAGGCGAAATCATGGCTATGTCCTAATAATACAGAGCAGGAGAGAAGCCGTGAGCAGACAAGACAGGATAAAGCTTATCAATGAAATCCAAAAGCGTCGCGACTCGCATGTGGTCGTGTATTTTACAGGAGACCGGCAACCGATAGGTTCCAGAATCGCTGAGGATGCGGTACGGCCATTGTATGAGCATCTCTTGGCATTGGCAGGGGCGCCTCCTGCAAGAAAAAGGATAGACTTATTTCTCTATAGTCGTGGAGGCGATGTTAGTGTCCCTTGGCGGATCGTTACGATGTTTCGGGAATTCTGCGAGGAGCTTTGTGTGCTGATCCCCTACAAGGCACATAGCGCCGCTACGATGATTTCCTTAGCGGCGGATGAGATTGTTATGGGCAAAAAGGCGGAGCTCAGTCCGATTGACCCAACACTTGTCAGAGCGGTCGCGGGCGGAGCAACGGTGCCACCGCCCGAGATAAGCGTGGAGGATGTGTCTTCTTACATCTCGTTCATGCGTGAAAGAGCAAACATCAATGATCAAGCTGCTTTAGCCCAGGTTGTATCTCAACTCGCAAGTCATTTAACACCCTTAACGCTCGGGAGCGTCAACCGGCAATATTCTCATATCAGACTTGTTGCCAGAAAGCTGTTGACCTCTCGCAAGGAAAAAATCGAGGAGGGCAAGATTGGAACCATTATTGATGCTCTCACAGAGAAGATGTACTCTCACGGCCACGCCATTGGACGGAGGGAGGCTAGCGAACTAGGCCTTCCGGTGAATAAGCCTGATGACAAGCTGGAGACACTGATGTGGAGCCTCTATGAAAAATACGAGAGCTGGTTACAACTTAATGAGCCCATCGACCCTGAAGAGTTACTGAGTCGCGAGAACAAGGAAGAGCATATCGAGGAACGGATCCCGCTTGCCGTGATTGAGAGCGTGCATAAGCTGCACGTGTTCGAGATAAACGCTGTCTTTCGGCGCAAGCGACAGATGCCTCCGAACCCCCAAATCAATATCAACGTGAACCTCGGACTGCCACCGGGAACGGACCCAGCGCGATTACCGGCCAACTGTCAACAGATAATGCAGCAACTGCTTGGGCAGATTGGGGAAGCGATTCGACAAATCGTCCAAGAGGAAATAATCCGTCAATCTCCCATTGTCGGCATTGAAGCGAGGAGCTATGGCGGCAAGTGGAGAGAGAAGAAAGACTAAACCACATAAAGGAAGGAGGAAGTAATCATGGCCGTCAATATAAACGTCAAGGTGACCTCTTGGGGTCAGATTGTGTTTGAGATGGGGAAGCCTAGTCCGACAATCGAGTCACACCCGCTTGTTCCCGTTCAGGAAGAAGTGCGGTACCGCGAGCCGCTGGAGAGCGCATCTGGAATCTATGAAGTGCGGTATGAAGAGGAGTTGACAAGTTACATTGTGCCTCTCTCTACTGCATGAGAGTGGTGACTGTCTGCCTTGACTTTGATCTGAGGATTAAGAATGTGTCGTATCGTCTAAAGGGCGTTGCAGCGGAGGGCGGTTGAATGCACTGCGCGTCGCCGCTGAACTTGGCCGTTAGTCCGCGGATTGAGACTAGGGTGAGATGTCCGGGTATGAACCTGAATGACATCACGTCGGTGGCCGCGACGTCGACGGAGCTCTCGACTGACTCGAGCGAGTGTGGCAACTCAAGCCAGAGTTCTTGCGTGGGCGTGCAAGGCATCTTCGGGGTGAGGAAGGGTTACCCTCAAAAAGGGTGGAAATGGGAGGGCGGTGTACCCTCCTCCTAGCAAACTCAGGGCTGGAAGGCCCGGAAAGGAGGAGAGCCACCGGCATGCACGAGCGGACCACGCCAGGGAGCCTGACGTCACGCCCCACCTGGGAGGGGTTGCACGCATGAGCTCCGGGAGGCGATCCAGAAGCTGCTCCAGGCGGCGCTGGAGGCGGAAGTGACGGAGCTTTTGGGGCGGGTACGGTACCAGCGGCGGGCGACCGTGGACGGGCCGGCTGGGTCGTGGGGCGGCTACGGGAGGCCCCGGAAGCTGCTGACCCCTGTGGGGACGGTGACGCTGCGGCGGCCGCGGGTG
>CALKUW010000195.1 GCA_937996585.1 uncultured Flavobacteriales bacterium | reverse complement strand
TTTCGTGCGGGATGCGATCCGCTACGACCCCTTTGCCATCAGTTTGGATCCTGCCGATATCGCGGCCTCAAGGACCCTGGAGAACCAATACGGGCATTGCGTCCACAAGTCCGTCCTGCTCGTGGCCGGTTTCCGGGCCATGGGTGTTCCTGCCCGGCTTGGATTGGCCAAGGTCCGCAATCACCTGGCGACGGAATCGCTGGAAGCCAAGCTGGGCACCGACGTCCTGACGCCCCATGGTTATGTCGGATTCTGGAATGGAGACCGGTGGGTGAAGTGCACCCCCGTGTTCAACCGCGAGTTGTGCCATCGGCTAGGCACCGATCCCTTGCCGTGGGATTACGATCAGGACGTCCTTTTCCAGCCACTGTCGCGCAGCGGCGGACGTTTCATGGAATACCTCGAAGACTTTGGCCTGTTTTCCGAGCTGCCCATCCAGTTCATCCATGGGCAATTGAAGGGGGCCTATCCGCATGCCTTCGATGCCGAAGGACGGTGGTCTTTGGGCACCGGTTGATGGTCTTGAATCCTGGCGGGTTCAGGCGCTGGCTTGACCAGACTTGCTGGTGATGCCCTCCTTGGACTTGGTGTGGGCGACCACGGCTTGAACGAAGGAGGTAAAGAGCGGATGGGGCTCTGCCACCGTGCTTTTGTACTCGGGATGGAATTGGGCGCCGAGGAACCAAGGATGCCCAGGAATTTCGACGATCTCGACGAGGTTCGAGTCCGGATGGGTGCCCGAAGGAATCATACCTGCCTCCACAAACCGCTCCCGGTAGGCGTCATTGAACTCGTAGCGATGACGGTGGCGCTCCTCCGTAGCTTCCGCTCCATATGCTGAGGCTGCGATGAAACCTTCAGCCAAATTGCAGGGGTAGGCACCCAACCGCATGGTGCCTCCCATGTCGGCGAGGCCCTTCTGCTCCTCCATCAAGTCGATCACCGGGTCCGGCGTGTAGTCCTTGATTTCCGTGCTGTGTGCTTCCGGCAGCCCGAGGACGTTGCGGGCAAACTCGATCACGGCACATTGCATGCCGAGACAGATGCCGAAGAAGGGCACGCCCTGCTCGCGGGCATAGCGGATGGCTTCGATCTTCCCGTCGATGCCACGCGACCCGAAGCCGGGTGCCACGAGGATGCCATCAACGTTGCAGAACAGCTTATCGATTTCGTTGGCTTGCACCTGCTCGGAGTGGACCCAGCGGATGTTGACCTTCACACCACAGGCAGCTCCCGAGTGGGTGAACGCTTCCACGATGCTCTTGTAGCTGTCCTGCAGCTCCACATACTTGCCGACGAGGGCGATTTCCACCGTGCCCTCCGGGTTCTTGTGCTTTTCGAGGAAATTCAACCAATTACCCAGGTCGATGTCTCCGTCGCTCGGGACGCCGAGCTTCTTGAGCACCACCTCGTCGAGCCGTTCCTGCTGCATCAGCAAGGGCACATCGTAGATGGTCTTCGCGTCAATGGACTGGATGACCGCTTCGACACCCACATTGCAGAAGCGTGCCAGTTTGTTGCGGATGCTCTTGGACAGATTGTGTTCCGTGCGGCAGACGAGGATGTCGGGTTGGACACCGAATTCGAGCAGCTGCTTCACGCTGTGCTGTGTAGGCTTGGTCTTGAGTTCGCCCGCTGCTTTGAGGTAGGGGACGAGCGTAAGATGAACAACGAGGGTGTCTTCGGGGTGTTCCCATCGCATCTGGCGCACGGCCTCGATGTAGGGCAGGGATTCAATGTCGCCCACCGTGCCTCCGATTTCGGTGATGACGAAGTCGTAGCGGTCGCCTTCTCCGAGGATCTGCACGCAACGTTTGATCTCATCGGTGATGTGGGGGATGACCTGTACGGTGCGTCCCAGGTACTCCCCCCGGCGCTCCTTGTCGATCACGCTTTGGTAGATCCGGCCCGTGGTGATGTTGTTGGCCTGTGACGTCCTGACATTCAGGAAGCGCTCGTAGTGGCCGAGGTCGAGGTCGGTCTCCGCCCCGTCATCCGTCACATAGCATTCTCCGTGCTCGTAGGGGTTGAGGGTGCCCGGGTCGATGTTGATGTAGGGATCCAGTTTCTGGATGGTCACCTTCATGCCCCGCGCCTGAAGCAACTTGGCCAAAGAAGCACTGATAATGCCCTTTCCGAGGCTGGAGGACACCCCTCCCGTGACGAAAATGTATTTGGTGGCCTTGGCCTGTCCCGTAGTCGAATGCATACGGGATAGCAAGGTACGCCGTTTCCGCAGGCGGGGCGTCGGAATTTTCCACTCTTTTTCCTCCCGGGGTTCAGAGCCGCTCCGTGAGGGTCTGAATGACCTTGAATCCGCTGAGGAATTCCTTGGCCACGACCCGCAAAAGCGAGTAGGCAGGGATGGCGAGCATCATGCCGGTGATGCCTGCGATGCTTCCGGCGATGGAGATGAGCAGGAAGATTTCGAGGGGGTGGGCTTTCACGCTGCCGGCGAAGATGACAGGTTGCGTGAACAGGTTGTCGACCAGCTGGGCGAGGAGGAAGACGGCGCCGGCCTTGCCGATGAGGGACCAGACTTCCGGGACCTGCAGGTGGGTCGTCAGGATGATGCCCAGCCCGAGCCCCGCTCCAATCAGGGGACCGACATAGGGAATGAGGTTCAATAGACCGGCCAGGAACCCGATGAGGAAGGCATTGGGGACCCCGAGGATGAGCAGCCCGCCCGTAATGACCGTAGTGATGATGGCCACTTGCGCTGCGAGACCGATGAAGTATCGGGTGAGCAGGGCCGTGGAGTTCTCGAGGATGCGCTCCACCCGATCGGTGTAGCTGTCCGGGGTCAATGCCTGGATGATGCCCGGAAACAGCTGTCTGTCCTTCAAGAAGAAGAAGGTCATGAAGGCAATGCTGAAGGTCGCGATGACCAGGCTGCCCAAGGCCGAGAATGCACTGCCGAGCACCCCGCCGATGCCGGAAGGGCCCAAGATGGAGGAGAGTCCTTTGCCCAGGGTGGTCGAATCGAGCCACAGGCTGGGATCCGCACCGCCCTGTCCCAACAGGGGCTCGAATTCGGCAAGCATCCGTTCGAAGCGTTGGGCGATGCCCTGAAAATCAAGAGAGGCCAAAACCTGGGCTTCTGCAGCGACCAGCGGGATGAACAGGTTGATCAGCAGGCCGAATGCCAGGAACATGGTCGAGAGGGCAATGACGGCTCCAAAAGCGGCACTCGGAGATCTGCCCGCGATTTCAATGCCGTCCACCCAACGCACAAGGGGGCGTCCGATGAAGCTCAAGCCGATGGAGATGATGAGGTAGGCCGTCAGGTCCGAGAAATGGACGAGGCCTGCGATGAGCAGCGCCATGCCCGCAGTACCGGCCAGACGGCGGAGGGTCCAGAATTCGGCCTTGAATGGGTGTAGCTCGTGGGGTGGCTGTCCCCCTTGATCGGCGTTCATGGCGACCAAATTAAGCGCCGCGGCCGGGTAGATGGCCGAGGTTGGTGCCGCATCCCGTAGTGATGTGCGACCAATGTTTGATGTCGAGGTTGACCCTGACGATGTCTGCCGTGGCCATGCCAATGTAGTCGCCGGTCAACACGGTGACGAGTTCACTGATGCCCGGATTGTGGCCGATGATCCAAACGCGCGTGAACTCGTCATCCACGAGGGACACCAGGTCGATCCAGGTGTCGGCTGATGCCAGATAGCCTCTTTCCATGACGGATACGGTTGGGAGTGGGGTACACCCGATTTCCTGCCAGACTCCCATGAGGTTTTGTGAGGTTTCCTGCGTGCGCCGGGCACCGGAGACGAGAAGCAAATCGTTGCCGTTGGGCCGCAGCAACATGGCTTGGGAGCGGGCATTTGCATGACCGCGTGGCGCCAGGGCACGGTCATGGTCGCGCATTCCGTGCTGGTGTGTTTCGGCCTTGCCGTGGCGCATGAGGACGAGCTCGGGCATGTTCTGAATGTCGTGGAATTTATTGAAGCAATGCGAAAAGTTATTTCAACTAATGTCTGATTTATTTTTAGACAAGGCTAAAAATTAAAACGAGTAGGTCTAAATTTGCGCCATGCCCACGGTTTCCGTTGAGAACTACCTCAAGGCCATACTCCACCTTCAGGATGGAGATGGCGACCGTGTGAGCACGACGGCCGTCGCCGAAAAGGTGGGGGCTACGCCCGCGAGTACTTCTGCGATGATGACCAGACTCGGGGACAGAGGCTGGGTCGAGCACGAGCGTTATTACGGCGTCAGGCTGACCGAAAAAGGGCAGCGATTGGCGATGGACATTCTGCGCCGTCACCGGTTGTGGGAGCGTTTCCTCGTGGATCACCTCGGCTTCGAATGGGACCAGGTCCATGAGATTGCAGAGGAGTTGGAGCATGTGGACAGTGTGGAGCTGACCAACCGTCTGGATGCCTTTCTGGGGTTTCCCAAGCTGGACCCCCATGGTGATGCCATTCCCGGTCCCAATGGGCGGTTCCGCTCTGTTGCCGCGCGCACCCTGCTCGCTGAGGCGCCTCGGAACCTGGACCTCGTGGTGGTGGGCGTAGTCGATGGCGGTGATGCCTTCCTGCGTCACCTCGGGGTGTTGGGCATCGAGCTCGGATCCCGGTTGACGGTCATCGAAAGACATGCCTTTGACGGCAGCCTCGTCGTCCGTTTTGACAATTCCGAAGAGCAGCAGCTGTTGGCGCCGGGAGTCTGTGAGCGACTCTGGGTGGACCAGAGCAATCCTTCGCCCGTCATCGTCTTTCCCGAATCTGAATCGCCCAACTGATGGAAGCCCTGAAAACATGGCTCTTGTCCATTGACCCTGTCATGGCCGCCTTGCTCGCCACGACGTTCACCTGGCTGATGACGGCGGCCGGGGCCTCCTTGGTTTTTCTCTTTCGCAACCTCCACCGTCGGCTGCTCGATGGCATGCTGGGGTTCACTGGCGGGGTGATGGTCGCTGCAAGCTGCTTCGGCCTGTTGATTCCCGCCATCGACATGACCGGTGGGGAAGGAGCGGCGCAGGTCATGCCTGCAGCCATCGGATTCATCATCGGTGCGTTGTTCCTCTATGCTCTGGACAAACTGACGCCCCACCTGCACATCAACTTCGACCGCAACGAGGCCGAGGGGCCCAAGACGGATTGGCACCGAACGACCTTGCTCGTGCTGGCCATCACCCTCCACAACATTCCGGAGGGCTTGGCGGTTGGCGTCCTGTTCGGCGGTGCAGCTGCGGGAATCGAGGGGGCGACCATCGGCGGGGCGCTCGCCTTGGCCATCGGCATCGGCATACAGAACTTTCCGGAGGGCATCGCGGTCAGCATGCCCTTGCGCAGGCAGGGCATCTCCCGGCTGCGGTCGTTCTGGTTCGGGCAACTCAGCGCCATCGTGGAGCCCGTGGCGGGCGTCATTGGTGCGTTGGCCGTCTTGAGCATACAGCCGTTGCTGCCCTACGCGCTGGCTTTTGCGGCCGGAGCCATGATCTACGTGGTGGTGGAGGAGGTCATCCCCGAGACGCAGCGCGACCGCTTTACCGACATCGCCACACTGGGCTTCATCGGCGGGTTCGTCCTGATGATGGTGCTCGACGTGGTCCTGGGCTGACGTTGCACCGGATTTACCTGCTGCAAGCCGCCCGGATGGTGTCGATGAGGTCGGCGCCCTCAAACCTTCCCGAACTCATCAGCAAAAAGACGGTATTGGGCCCTGCAGCCCCACGGACGGCTTCCATCATGGATTCAGGCGTGTTGCAGATGCCCAGGTCCTCCCTGGCGAATGCCTGTACCACGTCCTCGCGCGAGAGCGCCGGGAGCCGTTTGTGGGCCAGCACATCTGGAGACCAGCAGACCCAGGCTTCGTCCGCTGCGTCAAGCGCCCCGGCATAGGTTGGAATGAAGGCGGGGTTCAAGCTCGAAAACGTGTGCAGCTCGAGTAGGGCAATGACCTTGCAATCAGTGAACTGTCCCTTGATGGCCGCGGTGGTGGCCTTGACCTTGGATGGCGCATGGGCGAAGTCCCGGAAGACGGTGCAGGTGCCACCTTCCAAGTCCAGGTCCAGCTTGCGCTCGAGCCGTCCTGCCGCTCCTGTGAAGTCCTCCACGGCTTTGAGGAAATCCTCATTGGGGATGCCCCAGGCCGCGCACAGGGCCATGGCGCCCGCCGTATTGAGGGCGTTGTGGTTGCCCACCGTGCCCAGCGGGTAGGTGTTGCCCTCCATGTGCACATTCATCTGTCCGTCGACCACCTCGTGGTCAGGCATGGTGTACGGCACGGAGACGAGGTCCGGTCGGTCGGTCAGGGCAGAGTCCATGACTTTCTTCAATTCGGGGTCGTCCTGATACCATACGACCGTGCCTCCTTGCTCCATGTTGCGCAGGTATAGGACGAATTGTTTCCGGTAGACGTCGGGGTCCGGAAAGACATTGATGTGGTCCCACGCCACCCCGGTGAGGATGGTCAGATGGGGGCGGTACCAATGGAATTTGGGGGTCAGGTCCAATGGGGAGCTCAGGTATTCGTCTCCTTCGAGCAGGATGTGCTGCGCCCCTGTCAACTGCACCATGCGATCGAATCCGGCCAGCTGGGCACCGACCATGAAATCGACCTTGCGTCCGATGCGGTCCATCACGTGGAGCAGCATCGCCGT